>JAUWAH010000416.1 GCA_030602145.1 Desulfobulbus sp. | reverse complement strand
GCGCCGATCTCGTCGTGCAGCACCCCCACAAATTGTTCCATCACCTCCAATTCGCGCAGGGTGACCCGAATCCAGCCGGGGAAGCGAAAGCCGGTCATGGTGCGGACCATCATCCCCCGACGCATCAGCCGGCGGTACATGAGCATGTCGTTGACCGGGGTGCGGATCATGAGGTAATTGCCCTCGCCGCTGACCGTCTCCAGGTCAAGTTGGCGGCACAGGCTGCTGAGCAGGCTTTTCCCCCGTTGGACCAGCGCCCGGGTGGCAGCGATATGGTCGCGGTCGCCCTCCAGGGCGGCCAGGGCCGCTTGCTGGGCCTGGACGTTGACCGAATAGGCCACGCTGGTACGCCGCACCACCTCCACCACCGGCTCCGATCCCGCCAGGTAGCCGACCCGCAGCCCTGCCAGGCCGTACATCTTGGAAAAGGTGCGGAAGGCCACCAGATTGGGAAATCGCTCCATCAGGCCGACGGTGTCGGGATAGTCCGGATCATCCACGTATTCCAAATAGGCCTCGTCCACCACCACGATCCGCTCTTGCCCGACCTGTTCGAGGAAATCGACCAGCATCTGCCGGGGCCACCAGGTGCCGGTGGGGTTGTTAGGATTGCAGACAAAGAGGATCTTGGTGCGGCGATCGACCCGGTCGAGCATGGCCTGGGGGTCGAAGGCGTAGTCGCGCAGCGGTGTCAGCCGGGCCTCGATGCCGGAGAATTCGGCCACCCACTCGTAGACGGCGAAGGTCTTGTCCGCGGTGACGATGTTGTCCCCCGGCTGGCAGAAGGCCTTGATCACCGATGAGATCACCTCGCAGGAGCCGTTACCGACCAGGATCCGGTCCATGGCAATGCCCAGCCGCTCCCCCAGGGCCCGGCGCAGATCATAGCAGTCACCGCTGGGATAGATGGCGGCGCGCCCAGGCGGGAAGGCGGCGATGACCCGGGCCGCGGCGGGCGGCGGCCCCAGGGGATTTTCGTTGTTGTTGAGGCGGTGCAGCACCGGAGCGCCGTACTCTCGCATCAGCAGGTGGTCGGGTTTGCTGGGCACATAGGCCTGGAAGCCACGCACATAGTCGGGGACCAGCCGTTCCAGGTTCATGGGGCGGCCTCCCCGGTGGGATGGTCATAGATCACCAGGTCGCCCTGGCCGGCATCCGGGATCACCAACCGGGGCACAAAACCGGTTGCCGCCAGGGCCAAGGCAAAGGCGGTGTCCTCGCTGCGGCCGGTGTCGAGTTCCACCTGGAAATTGGCGATACCCTCGCCACGCAACAGGTCCAGGTGGGCAGCCAGGTTGGCGGCCATGTCCCTGCCCGCGCCCAGGGGACGGATGATGGCCAGCGATCGTTCCTGCTCCAGTTCCGCCGCCAGCACCGAGGCCTGACGCAAGCGGGCCGGGTCCGTTGCCGACGGCCTGATCTGCCGGGGCAGGCAGAGGCGGTTGTACTGCTCGCCAAGAAAGGTCGCCAGCGGCTCGCCGCAGTAGACCGTGCCGCTGCTCTCCTCCCGGAGTTGCCGGTAATAGCAGGCGCAGTGGAGGATACCGTCCTTTCCGCGCAGGGACAGTTGGCCGAGGAAATCAAAGAAGCGCTCGGCTCCGGCCAGGGGGCCCTGGCGGCGCACCAGCCCCCGGTAGGCCGAACGGGAGATCCGGCCGATCGCCTGGTCGAGCAGCAGGCTCAGCCCCTGGTCGTCCGCATCGTCGCCGAACACATAGGGGCCGTACAGTTCCAGACAGGAATCGGTCAGGGGCCGCCAGAGCACTCCGCCCCGAATCCAGGTGCCCTGTTCGATCAGCAGCGCGCTGAGGTGGCCCGCGGTCAGCATGTCCGCGGCCATGTCCGGCCGGGCGAGGAATCCGGGCAGAAACCCGACTTCAGCGGTGTGCGCCATGGCGGCGAAATGGCGCAGGTCATCCCGGGAGGGTTCGAGCGGACGCAGCGCTCCCGCCAGGTCGGCTGGCGGCAGCGGCACCGGGCCGGCCTGTGGATAGTCGCGGTTGCGGGTCAGGCGCAGCGTCACCTGCTCGTCGGCGCCGAATTCGAGCCGCAGGCCGGAGACGGATCGGGCGGCGATCATCGGCCCCAACAGGGCCAGGGATTCCTCGTTGTCCAGGTTGCAGTTCCAGGTGAGGTTGAGGGCGCGCAGGTCCGGGTCCCCCATGCGGAAGGTCAGCGCCAGCGCCAACCGGTAGCCCTGATCCTCCAGATCGATGCTCACCGCCGATCCCTTTGCCGCCTGACCGGCATAGAAGGAAAACAGTTCCTCCATGGCCAGCACCAGGCCGCCGGCCTCCCGGCCGGAACAACCGAAGCCCTTGGCCCCGTTCTCCACCAGGGCCACGGCCAGAGGCAGGAACGGCGCGCTGAACGGCAGGGTGGCGCTGAGGCGGCAGGGTGCGGGCATCTGTGGTTTCATTGACTCACCCTTGGCTTTGCCGCCATTCGTTTTTGATCAGGTCCACCAGGGCGCGGCCACGGTCGGAAAGGATCTTCATCCCCTCGAAATCGGGGTCGACCAGGTGCTTTTGCAGCAGCAGCCCATCGGTTTCGAACCAGATCGGCAGCAGACCGCCGAGGGCGTAGCCCTGGCCGCGCACCTGTTCGACCACTCCGCCGGCCCAGGGTTGGCCCAGATCGACAAAAACCTGGATGAGGGCGTACTTGGCCCCTCGCAATTCCTCCTCAAGGTCGTGCAACCGCCCCGGCAGGTCCGCCCCCGGCCGGGTCACGGTGCAACGCGCCACCCCGGCGAAGTCGAAACGCTGCACCTCGATGGCCGCCTCGCCGGAGGGAACCGTTGTCCCGGCGACAACGAGATCGCGATCCAGATGGAGCCCATCGAGGATGAACCGGAGTTGCTGTTGATAGCAGGCAGGCAGAAACAAGGTCCGGTGCTGATCGACATCCACCCGGAAATAGACCAGACAGCCCACCCGACCGATGCCGTCCCATTCGGTCGTGTAGGCCTCGGCCGGCATCAGGGCCGGCTCGACCGCGGTTTCGAGGCCTTTGGCATGCCGGGTCAGCTTCTG
>JAUWAH010000338.1 GCA_030602145.1 Desulfobulbus sp. | reverse complement strand
AATCGTCGGCGGTATCGTGGCCGAGAAGAGCATAGTTTGGCGCTGACGGGGCATGCGGCTGATGATCTGTTTGATGTCGGGCAGAAAGCCCATATCCAGCATCCGGTCCGCCTCGTCTAACACCAGAATCTGCAGGTCGCTGAAGCTCACGTTCTTGCGGCGCATGTGATCCATCAGGCGGCCTGGTGTGGCGACAACTATATCAACGCCCCGGCGTAGTTTGTCGGTTTGCTTTTTCATTCCGGCTCCGCCATATACGCAAACGCTGCGCAGTGAGGTGCGGGCGGTCAGTTTCTGGGTTTCCCCGGCCACCTGGATGGCCAACTCGCGGGTGGGGGCCAGCACCAGGGCCTGGACACCCTGACGCCGGTGGACGATGCGCTGAAGCAGGGGCAGGCCGAAGGCGGCGGTCTTGCCGGTGCCTGTCTGCGCCTGGCCGATCAGGTCGCGGCCGGCCAGCAGCAGGGGGATGGCGGCTTGTTGAATGGGTGTGGGGTCGGTGAATCCGAGTTCGGTGACGGTGTGCAGCAGGTCGGGATGCAGGCCGAAGGCGGCGAAAGTTGGGGTGGTCATCAGGCTCCTCCTTGAAGGGCGGGGTTGTGTCTTGGTACTCCCGGGGTGGAACCTCTGCCTTGCGGCGCGTGCTCCTGTTGTCCGTTAACAGATGACCCCGTCCAGAAGTACGAGCCTGACTGTCAAACCCGACCATGCGGACGCCGTCTCAGAGGAGCCGGATCCGGTCTGGTCGCTTACAACAAAAAACGCCTGACCGAGTGGGCCAGGCAACCGTGTGGAATGCTCAAAACGTGAAGGGATTGGACGAAACGATAGGATGAAGCCAGTATATACAGCAAGACAGCGGGAAAGGCAAGGGGACGTTGAGCGGTAAGGACAAGGCTCAACTGTTTTGGCAGGCCCTGACCAGGGCGGGCAGGGTGTGGACGACGTCGCCCTGGAAAAAGAAATCGGAGGGACGGGCCATGGCTGCAAGGGCCGATTCCCGGTTGAACTCGAAAATGCGGCCGCCATTTTGGCGAACCATGGCCGGCAGGGCCGCAGCCGGATAGACCTGGGCCGAGGTGCCGATCACCAGGAGCAGGTCGCAGTCGGCGATAAAGTCGTGGATCGCGTCGAGATCCCGCACCGCCTCACCGAACAGCACCACGTTCGGCTTGAGGGCAAATCTGCAGTGGCCGCACAGCGGTACCTCTTCGCTCTGGTAGAAATCCGGCGTCACTGCAACGGTCTCGCCGCATTGCAGGCAGTGGAGGTGGTGATGATCCCCGTGGATTTCAAAAACCCGCCGGCTGCCCGCCAGTTGGTGGAGGTTGTCGATGTTCTGGGTGACGATGCCCCGGATCAGCCCCAGGTGTTCAAGGTCGGCCAGGGCCCGGTGGGCAGCGTTGGGCTGTTTGCCGATCAGTACCTTGCCCAGCGCCCGGAACAACTGCCATGCCTTGGCGGGATTGCGGCTGAAAACATCGAGGGTGGCATACTCCTCCGGGGCAAAGACGGTCCACAACCCGCCCGGACTGCGGAAGTCGGGGATGCCGCTGGCCACCGAAATGCCGGCCCCGGTGAGGGCGGCACCTTTGTTGGCTGAACGCAGCACGGCGGCGGCTGCGGCGAGGTGCTGCGGGTCCGCTCCCGAAGCGATTACCTGCATGGGCGGCTATCCGGTCAGTGAAGGACGGCGTTGGTCGCAGGAATTGCCGGTTGCGTCTGGGGATGGATGTCGATGAAAGCCCCGCCGATGCGGTTGCCCCGGTCGTGATGGCGGACGCTGATGATCCGCTCGATCTCGTGGGGGGCGTCACTGTCCGGCCGATAACAGACGATCAGCCGGTCATTCTGTTTGATCGGCACCTCGTCGGTGATCCGCAGCATCAGGCCGCCTTCCGAGTGGTCGGCGATGACGCACTGCCGGGCCCGTGCCCTGGGGGTGGAAAGGGCGCGGAAGCTGGCGTCGATTTCTGTTTTCTTGCGATAATCCTGGCGAAACTCCAGGGCCACCTCGAAGGTTTGGGCGCAGGCGCACTCGACCCGCATCACATGCCTCTTCCCTTGAAGTTCGGCCACGGGAAAGGTTTCCATCCGGCCGCAGGTCCGGCACCTGATGGTGACCATTTCTTTGCGGCTGACGAAATATTTTTGCCTTTTCGAACCGATCGAGGACTGGTCGGCTGTTTGCCGCTCGGGGGTAAGTATCATGGCTGCGCCCTCAGGAATATGCTGCGATCCGGGTGGATGACTTGGGTATATATTAGGTTGCTTCTCCCTTTGTTGTCGAGCAAATTTTTGTTAAGGGCCGCAATTCGATTCGACCGGGGCGTTTTTTTCAAGGGTGCTCACCGCTTCTGGTCCAGAAAAACCTTGTCGTAGGCCTGACGATAGTGCTCGATGGCGTTGGGATCGAGCCAGCGTTCATAGGCGGACCGGTACCGTTCGGTGGGCCGCTGGCTGAGCAGGATGGCGTTGATCCTGTCGACGATGGCCTTGCCCCACTCGTTCTTCGAGCAGCCCACCGAGCTGAGCCACCCATCGTACCCTGTCTGGTTCTCGGCTATGGTCAGGGTCATCAACCGGTCCCGGATGCCCAACTGTTCTGCTTGGTACAGTGCTTCTTCGGGCAGGCCGATGAGGCCGTCCAGCCGTCCCTTCATCAGCATCTTGAATAGGTTGAGGGAGAGTTCCGGGCCGCTGACTTCAAGAATATTGCTGTTGCCCCGGTGCTTGTTCAACACCGTGTCGATGTCGTTGCCATAGGAGCGGTCCTTGCTCAGACCGATGGTCTTGGTTGTATCGCCGAGGATGTCCTCAAGTTGAACAACGGCACCGTCTCCGAACTGCGGCAGTGCTTCCTTCCTGATAATGAGCACCGCCGGCAGGGTCAGGAAACTGGGCAGGGAAAAATACATGAATGCTTCCCGTTCCGGGGTCCGGAACAGGCCGACGCTGCACACCTTCTCCCCCTGCTTGAACTTGTGGAAATGGCGGGTGATGTTGGTGACCACCACTTCGTGCTCGTAGTCGGGCAAGCCCTCCCGGAGGATGCGGCTGATGACGTCGCCGTAGCCCTGGTTCTTGAAGGCGCCGTCCTTGATGAAATAGGGCGGCATGACCGCCTCCATCCAGGTGACCGACTCCTTGGCCGCGACCTGGACGGGAGCAGTGACGGTCAGCAGAACGGCGAGGAGTACTCCGGCAAGCGACGGCGGGCAACTGGGCATGGGGTCTCTCCGGGTGAGAAGGCGGCTGATGGCAAGTCGGCGTTGGCTGCGGACCGGAGCAGCCGCGCTGTATGGGTGGCTGCATATGCCGTGGAGTGTAAAGTTTTGTAACGGATTGCGTTGTGGCCTGTCAAGGGAAGCGTTGGCTCGAAATGCTTGCGGCACAAGGGGTTTCGCTTCGGCCAGCCAGGGGGTGCCGGGCGCCCCATTACCGGTTGGTGGCGCTCGGGCCCATTTCCGGGTGAAAGGTCGCGTCCTGCACGGTGGTCAGTTGCCGGTCCACCGCACCCCGGATGAAAAAGATCCTCATCAGCAGCCAGCCGTAGGCCAACACGGCCAGTACCGCGAAGACCGGCTGGAAATAGCCGAGCGGACAGAGAAACAGGACCGTCAGCCAGTGAAGGAGGATGACCTTGCTTGAATGGAGCATGAGGGGGAAGTCGTCGTGACGGCCGATCACCGCCAGGCCGCTGAGGTTCCAGCCGTACAGAGCGGTGAAGGCATGGAGGCGCAGGAGGGGATGGCTGATCTCCGGTGTATACCAGCTTGAATAAGCAAGGAGGATGTAGGCGATGCCGGTGAGCGAGGTGATCAGAAGAAAAAGGATGCCCGAGGTGAGAAAGGCCTTCTG
>JAUWAH010000227.1 GCA_030602145.1 Desulfobulbus sp. | reverse complement strand
GGGTCATAAACAGCACCAGAGCGGTACTGGTCAACATCCAGGCGGTATCGCCGCTGCTAATGACTGGCGCTTCCTCGGCAAAGGCGCACCCAACCGTGGCCAACAGACCAACAAGTGTCGATGTGGTCGCTAAAGTAAATTTTTTCATGGGTGGTTCCTCCAGATTACAGGGCTTCACTACCGGTTTCGCCGGTGCGGATGCGCATGACATGTTCCAAGTCAAAGACGAAAATCTTGCCGTCGCCGATCTTAACGGTGCAAGCCGCCTTTTTAATTCCTTCGACAACCTGATCAAGCTGGTTGTCGTCGATGGCGACTTCAACCTTCAACTTGGGTAAAAATTCAATGACATATTCCGCACCACGATACATTTCGGTATGTCCTTTCTGCCTCCCGAACCCCTTGACTTCCGTGACGGTCACTCCCTTGACTCCCAGCGCCGTCAAACTTTCCCGTACCTCGTTGAGCTTGAACGGTTTGATAATCGCACTGACAAACTTCATGGATCACTCCTTTTCCGGCAGCGGGCGAGTGCCCGGACCGCCCTCTAGATAGCAATTATGCATCGGTTGCAACCGATGACACCCCAACCTTCTCTCCATGGCCGGCACACATTCTGTCGGCCGCAATCACTGAGCATCCCTGCACTGCGCGTCTTCATCATCTTCCCCCTTTCTGTTTGTTGATCTTCAACCGTGGCCAATCCACCAGGGATGCGAATCCTCATGCCCCAACTTTAACAAAAAACGTGCCATTCAATTCATTTTTGTAAATAATATGTTATTTCAAATAATTGAACTGTATTAAATCTTAAATAGCCACAACACAACACAAAAACAGTTCATTTTTGTATTTATTTTTTGCGACAATTGACAAATATGAAGACAAGGGTGCACAAAGGCGGCGATGACGGTCATGAACACGAAAGAAGGATTGCATCCGCGGAGAAAATAGGAAAAGATACGACACGCCCAACGATGCCCAGTCCCCCTTCCGGAGACGACTTCGCATGCCAACCAGCGCACCTCCGCATCCGTCCGGAGAGAACAGGCCGTGGAGATCGGTCGATCAGGCCATGCAGCGCCATGATTACCGACCCGACGCCCTAATCGAAACCCTGCACGCCGCCCAGGATGCCTTCGGCTACCTTGACGGTGAAACCCTGGCCTACATCGCCGCCAAACTTCGCCTGCCACCGGCCAAGGTGTTTGGCGTCGCCACCTTTTACAATCATTTCAGCCACAAACCCAAGGGTGAACACACCCTGGTGGTCTGCACCGGAACCGCCTGCCACGTCAAGGGTACCGACCGCGTCCTCGCCTGGGTCCGCGACCGCTACGGCCTGCTTCCCGGCGAAACCACCGCCGACAACCGGTTGTCCCTGGTTGAGGTACGGTGCGTCGGCGCCTGCGCCCTGGCCCCGGTCATCCTGACCGATGGCGATGTCATCGGCAAACGAGGCGTTGAGGAAACCACCGCCGTCATCGAGGAGTGGCTGCACCATGCACCGTGACGAACTGCGCCGCCGCGCCGCCGAACACCGGCTCCATCTGGAAGGCTTTGCCCATCACCTGCTGGTCTGCTCCAGTCTGGGCTGCGCCCACAACGACGCCCTGATCACCGCCCTGCGCCGGTCGGTTGCCGAACGCGGCATGGAGAGCCGTGTTTTGATCCGCAAAACCGGCTGCATGGGATTGTGCGCCCTGGGTCCGCTGGTCGCCGTCCAGCCCGAGGGGTGGCTGTACCAGCATGTTCGCCCGGAGGATGCTGATGTGGTCGTCGCCTCGCTTGGCCAGCAACCGTCGGAACAGCTGCTCGTTCCGCCGGACCTCCCTTTTTTCGCCCGGCAGCACAAAAATGTACTGGCCCTCTCCGGCCGGATCGATCCGGAAAGTCTCGACGATTATCTGGCCGCCGGCGGTTACGCCGGGTTGTTCGCCGCCCTTGACATGCGACCGGCCGAGGTGATCCGCCGCATCCAGGAAAGCGGTCTGCGCGGCAGGGGAGGAGCCGGTTATCCCACCGGCTTAAAGTGGGCCACCGTGGCCAAGGCCAGGGGCGCGCGGAAATATATTATCTGCAACGCCGACGAGGGAGATCCCGGCGCCTTCATGGACCGATCGATCCTGGAGAGCACCCCCCATGCGGTCCTGGAGGGCATGATCATCGCTGCCTATGCGGTGGGCGCCTGCCAGGGATACATCTATGTGCGGGCCGAATATCCGCTGGCGGTGCACCGGCTGAAGCTGGCCATCCGCCAGGCGGAACGGCACAACCTCCTCGGGCACGCCATCTGCGGTCTCAACCTCGACCTGGCCATCCAGATCCGCCTCGGCGCCGGCGCCTTTGTCTGCGGCGAGGAAACCGCCCTGATCGAATCGGTGGAGGGACGGCGCGGCATTCCCCGGCCCCGTCCGCCCTACCCGGCGGAAAAAGGGTTGTGGGGATACCCGACCCTGATCAACAATGTCGAGACCTATGCCAACGTGGGGCCGATCATCGACCGAGGCTCCCGATGGTTCGCCGCCCTGGGCACCGAGGCCAGCAAGGGAACCAAGGTGTTCGCCCTCACCGGCAAGATCGTCCACACCGGCCTGATCGAGGTGCCCATGGGCACCACCTTGCGCGAGATCGTCTTCGACATCGGCGGCGGCATCCCCGACGGCCACGGCTTCAAGGCGGTGCAGACCGGCGGCCCTTCCGGCGGCTGCATCCCGGCCGAACACCTGGATGCGCCGGTCAGCTACGAAAGCCTGAGCGAACTGGGTTCGATCATGGGTTCCGGGGGCATGATCGTCATGGACGACACCTCGAGCATGATCGACATCGTCAAGTACTTCATCGAGTTCTGCATGGACGAATCCTGCGGTAAATGCATCCCCTGCCGGGTAGGCACCGCCCAGATCCACCGGCTGCTGACCGCCTTCCAGGAACGAACCGCCACCGAAGCCGATCTGGCCCAGTTGGAGATGCTCTGCGATCTGGTCAAAAACACCAGCCTGTGCGGACTCGGCCAATCGGCCCCCAATCCGGTGCTGAGCACCCTGCGCTACTTCCGTCAGGAATACCTGGACCGGATCAGCGAATCCCGCCAACCGGAGGACAGACCATGAGCGAGCCCATCCTCACCCTGGTTGTGGATGGCCTCCAGGTCAGCGGCCTGGCCTCGGAAACCATCCTCAAGGTGGCCAGGGAAAACGACATCGCCATTCCCACCCTCTGCTGGCTGGAGGGCCTGTCCAGTCTGGGAGCCTGCCGGCTGTGCATGGTGGAGATCGAGGGCAGCCCCAAACTGCATCCGGCCTGCGTGACCCCGATCCAGGAAGGCATGGTGGTGGCCACCCGGTCGGAGCGGCTGCACCGCTACCGGAAGGCCATCGTCGAATTGCTCTTCTCCGAGCGCAACCACATCTGCGCGGTTTGCGTGGCCAACGGCCATTGCGAACTCCAGGATCTGGCCGTACAGTTGGGGGTGGACCACATCCGTTTCCCCGGCCGCTCGCCGCAGCTCGCCGTCGACGCCTCCCATGCCCGCTTCGTCCTCGACCACAACCGCTGCGTGCTCTGCATGCGCTGCGTGCGGGTCTGCGGCGAAATCGAGGGCGCCCACACCTGGGACGTGAAAAACCGGGGCATCCGCAGCCTGATCGTCGCCGACTTCGAGACCCCCTGGGGGCTGTCTGAAACCTGCACGGGATGCGGCAAGTGCGTCCAGGTCTGCCCGACCGGCGCCCTGTTCGAAAAGGGACGGCCGGTGGCCGAAACCCACAAAAAGCGACCGTTTCTGCCCTATCTCATGGCCAATCGCGCCCGGGAGCATCGATGACCATGCTGCGGCTTGCCACCCTCTGGCTCGACGGCTGCTCCGGCTGCCACATGTCCCTCCTGGACACGGACGAGCGGCTCCTCGACCTGGCCGCGATGTACGAGTTCGTCCACAGCCCGCTGGTGGACAGCAAGCATTTCCCCGAAGCGGCCGACGTGGTGCTGATCGAAGGCGCCGTTTCCAGCCACGAGGATGTCGCCCGATTGCGGCTGGCCAGGCACCACTCCCGGTTGCTGATCGCGGTGGGCGATTGCGCCGTGACCGGCAATGTCCCTGCCCTGCGCAACGCCACGGGCGCGGCGGCGATGCTGCGCACGGTCTACCTCGACCAACCCGCCCTCAACCCGCAGATCCCGGCGACCGACCTGCCGGTGCTGTTGGAGCTGGCCTTGCCCCTGCATCATTTCGTCACCGTCGACCTCTTCATCCCCGGTTGTCCGCCCGGCGCCGAAACCCTGCTGACCGCCCTCACCGGCCTGGCCGCCGGCACCGTTCCCGGCCCGCCCCTGTCCACCCGGTTCGGTGCCTGAGGAGACCGTTATGCGCCAGATCACCATCGAACCGGTCACCCGCATCGAAGGCCATGCCCGCATCGCCCTCTTCCTCGACCAGGACGACCGGGTGGCCGACGCCCGGTTCCAGGTCACCCAGATCCGGGGCTTCGAGCATTTTGTCAAGGGCCGCCCCTTCTTCGAGATGCCGGCCCTGACCGCCCGCACCTGTGGCATCTGTCCGGTCAGCCATGCCCTTGCCTCGGCCAAGGCCTGCGACCGACTGCTGGCGGTGACCATCCCGGAGGCGGCGGTCAACCTGCGCAGGATGCTCAACCTCGGCCAACTCATCCAGTCCCACGCCCTGAGCTATTTCTACCTTTCCTCGCCGGACCTGCTGCTCGGCATGGACCATCCGCCCGAGCAGCGCACCTTCATCGGCGTGGCCGGCCTCGATCCCCAGTTCGCCCGCGACGGCATCCGCCTGCGCCAGTTCGGCCAGCAGGTGATTGAACGGCTGGCCGGACGGCGCATCCATCCCGCCTGGGTGGTGCCCGGCGGCGTCGACTCACCGCTCGGCGAGCAGGTCCGCGTCGACCTGCTCGCCGAAATTCCGGCCATCAAGACCATGGTCCGCGGCCACCTGGACCGGTTCAAGCGGTCACTCGACCGCTACGGGGAATATATCAGTGTTTTCGGCCACTTTCCCAGTCTCTTCCTGGCGCTGGTCGACGCCGACGGGGGCCTCGATCACTATGACGGCCACCTGCGGATCATC
>JAUWAH010000401.1 GCA_030602145.1 Desulfobulbus sp. | reverse complement strand
GGGTGACCTTTCTCCATGTCCTGCCCCGTCTACCCGATGTCAGCGACTACAAACCCGATACCTTCGAGCAGTTGAAGGCGGGCTTTCTCACCCGGGCCGAAGGGAGGATGACCGCCTTCCTGGGGCCATTGCGCAACCGGGGCAAGGGGGTCACCGGTACGGTGGTCGGTGGCGAGACATCCGAGGCCATCATCGATTATGCCCGTGACCATGGCTTCGATCTGATCGTTATTGCCACCCATGGCGCCCAGGGCATCGAGAAGGTGCTGCTCGGCAGCGTGGCCGATCGGGTGATCAAGGGGGCGCCTTGCCCCGTCCTGGTGTTCAACCCCTTTCGGAAGGAGCGCGGCTACGAGGTGTGCAAGCCCCTCGGCTCGTGCGTACAGTCGGTCTGAAAAGTGGCTGGCTGCAAGTTGATTTCAGGAATAACATCCTCACAACAACCAATAAGGAGGTGTGTCATGCACAGCAAAACGACCATGTTGGCGGCGGTGGCCGTGCTCATGCTTTCGGCGACGGCGCAGGCCGACATCACCGTACCCATGCATCTGGTGGACGAAAAGGGCGTCGGTCCCGCAGTCGGTCAGGTGGTGATCAGCCAGTCCCCCTACGGGTTGGTGTTCACCCCGGCCTTGTCCGGCCTGGCGCCGGGGTTGCACGGCTTTCACGTCCATGAGAACCCCAGTTGCGCCCCCATGGAGAAGGATGGCAAGATGGTGGCTGCCCTGGCGGCCGGCGGCCATTATGACCCGGCCGGCACCAAGCGCCATGACCTGCCCTGGGGGGACGGTCATCTCGGCGACCTGCCGGCCCTCTATGTGGACCATGCCGGCAAGGCCACTTACCCGGTGCTGGCTCCCCGGTTGAAGATGGCCGATGTCAAGGGCCGTTCGCTGATGGTTCATGTCGGCGGCGACAACCATGCCGACCATCCGGTTCCCCTGGGCGGTGGCGGGGCTCGTTTGGCCTGCGGCGTGATCGAGTGAGTCGGTGCGCCGACGGCGCGGCGATTCCGCAGCGTTGAACACGAAACACCACAACGGGGTGTCCCCAACGGAACGCCTCGTTGTGGTCTGCTCTGAGATACGGGCAGGCAGCGGTCAGCGGTCGAATATCCTGCGCAGGACACGCAGCAGTCCCATGGCCGCCGCGCAGCCGCCACCGGCCATGAGGATTTCGAACGGCCAGAGATTATGGGAGGTTGGGTCGCGGGCGGTGTCGAAAATAATCCTCAGGACCACGAAGGCCATGACCGCCGCCGGGACCATGGCCGCCACCCGCCATCCACCCTGCCATTGCCACACGCCCCATGCTGGCGCGGCCAGGCCGAGCAGCCCCAGACCCAGGACAGTCAGCATGAAGCCGCTGGCCAGGGCGGTGTCCGCAGTGGTCATCGGCGTCTGCATCCGAGCGCGATATGCGTCGTCCTGCGCCGCCTTGGCGCGGGCGCTCATTGTCGCGACCCAGTCCGGCTGCGTTGCCGTGGTGCCCGCCAGGTCGCCGGCCATCACCAAACCCCGCCACACGGCAACCACCGGTGTGTTGTCGAGACTGCCGTCCCCGGCGGTGATGCGAATCTCATCCACCCTGTCACCGGCTTGCATGAAAAAGAACCAGCCCAACCCTTCGCCGCGGCCGGAATAAGTCGGCGACGGACTGGAGCCCACATTGACCCGTTCCCCCTTGTGATAGGCGGCCACCCAGATGCCGACGGGGGTGTCGGTGTCATAGGCCAGGCGGAGATAGAAGTTCTGGTTGCGGGCCAGGGTGACGGAGTCGCCGACCGGCCAGGTCTCGACCACTCGAACGGTGGGGCCGGCATGGCAGTCGGCGCCGCCCGGGCAACAGGACAGGACGATGAGCAGGACAAGGAGACGGAAGATCGGGGCGAAGGGAACTGCATTCATGGGCGTTCGCTTTTCTTGACGGTGGCGCTCTGCAGAGACCGGCTATGCGGTTTTGAGGGTTGCTGCGCCTTGGTCCGGACGATCGGGCTGCGGGTGTTAACTTTCCTCTCCACCCGCGCTGGGCTCACGGGCCGGTCAGAAGACCAGGATTTGGACATCGCCGCGCCGCAGGTCTATGGGCCTCGGATTGATGATGATTTCCCGGGCGATGCCCAACCGTTCGAGGCGGCTCTTGAGGTCGGAGAGGATCTGCATGCCGGCGGTATTGTACATGATGTGCACCACCCCAGGCGTTGGCTTGATTTTCTGCAACTCAGTGAAATCCGTTGCCGTATCCGACGCGGTGAAACCCGCCGCCAGCAGCGCCCTGGTGAGTTGGCCGCCGGCGGAACGGCTTTCCGTCCTGTGGAAGACCAGCACGGTGTACTTGGAGTTGGCCTGGAATTCCTTTTCCTGCTGTTCCCGTGCCCTGATTTCGCTCGGTGGTGGTGGCGCAGTGCCCACTGTGTTTCGGATGGAGGCGATGGATGTTGTCAGGTCGGTGATGGTCAGTTCCAATTCAGCGATTTTTCGGTTGAGCGGCGCGATCTCGGCACCGACCTTCTCGGCTTCGCCAAAGGTGAATTCGTAGTCGCCGGCCTTGGCCGATTGGAGACGACCCAGCAGGGCCCGGACGTCGATCTCCTCGAACTTCGGATACAGCGCGACCAGCAGGGCCACGAGGATCGCCGGATAGAAGCACTTGGCGATGAAATCGAGAATGGCGCGCAGGAGGTCCACCCCGGCGCTCTTCTGGACCGGGTGGGATGGGCTACCGGAGGTGCTCGGCGGGTCGGGTCGAGTCGAGTCCGTGCTGTTGTCGGCCATGGGCAGGTCCTCCTGAAGATGGTGAAGAGGGGTGGGGCCGGCGCCGGAGCGTGGAAATCAACTTGACCCGGATCCGGGATTGGGGGTTTAATGCCGCGGTCGATGCCCCGGTGGTTCGGGGCCTACCGCACCCATTCCCGGTCGTCGAATCGGTTCAAAGGAAACGTTATGACCAAGCCCGTCCCCGATCCAGCCTCCCTGGATGTCTTTTCCGCCGCCTTTCTTCTCCCCAACGTCGGCGCTCCCTTTCTGGTGGGCCTAGCCGTGGGCTACTTCGCCAAGAAGGTCGTCAAGGTCGCCCTGTTCATCGGCGGGGCGGCACTGGTGCTGCTCTTCGTCGCCGAATACTACGGCATCACCCGGGTCGACGAGCAGGCCCTCCATCAGACC
>JAUWAH010000082.1 GCA_030602145.1 Desulfobulbus sp. | reverse complement strand
GCCACGGTGAGCGAGGCGGGTCCCGCCCCGATCAGGGCGATGTTTTTTCCGTTTTTTTGTTTCGGGATGGCGGGGAACCGGGCGGTAACCCCCAGGTCGCGGTTGTCGGCGCAGAGCCGTTTCAGGCGGCAGATGGCCACCGGCTCCTTCTCCACCCGTCCCCGGCGGCAGGCCGGTTCGCAGGGCCGGTCGCAGACCCGGCCCAGCACGCCGGGAAAGACGTTGGACACCCAGTTGATCATGTAGGCGTCGGTGTAGCGCTTTTCGCTGATCAAACGGATATACTCCGGCACCGGGGTGTGGGCCGGGCAGGCGAACTGGCAGTCGATGACCTTGTGGAAGTATTCCGGATCCTCGATATCGGTCGGTTGCACGAAGGGCGCTCCTGGAGGTGGGAAGGAGTGGCGGTAGAGCTGGGAATCGTTACTGGGCTCAGATTAGATAAAAAGAGGGGACAAGGAAAGCCTTTTTGTCGCTACCGCCCCAGAAAAACGGCCCTCCCCCGACGGATCTCCATTTTATTGGCCCGGGTCGGGTCGAGTGGACGATTTTTCGTCGGAGCGGTTGCAATCACTGCGGTTGTGTGCGAACATGGCAACAGGGAGCACGCTGGACAGCTCCATCTTCCCCATTCCGAAGGCCATCGGAGGAATGCCATGCCGAACCCTGTCAGCCCCCGTCGCCTGCTGCTTTTTCTGGTGCCGCTTGTTGTCTGTGTCCTGGGCACCGTTGCTGCCGCTGCTCCCCCGAAGATCCTGGTGGTGCACAGCTACCATGAAGATCAGCAGGAACATGTGGTCGAGATGACCAGGGGGATCGAGGAGGCCCTGGCCGGAGTCGATTGCCGTTTTCGCTACGTCCACATGGACACCAAGCGCAACACCTCCGAGGCCTGGAAGCGGGCCGCCGGCGAGAAGGCCAAGCGGGTGCTCGCCGACTACGCACCCCAGGTGGTGATCACCATGGACGACAATGCCCAGCAGTATTTTGCCCGGGACTATGCCGGTCTGCCGGGGCCGCCCTGGTTCGTGTTCAGCGGCGTCAATGACGATCCGGCCCGCTACGGTTTTCCGGCGGCCAATGTCACCGGCGTCCTTGAGCGGCCCAATGTCGAGGAGAGCTTCGAGCTGCTGCTGAAGATCAAGCCGGACATCAAGACCGTGCTGGTCCTGGCCAACAAGTCGGAAACCACCGATCCGGTGATTGCCTACTGCCGAACCCTGAAACTGCCGGTGGAGGTGGTGGCCTACGAGCAGCCGCTGACCCTGGACGAGTGGCATGGGGTACTGGCACGATATCGCGACCGGGTCGACGCGGTTGCCCTCTACGTCCTCCGCACCATTGCCCGCAGCGCCACCGACCCGACCAAGGTCCCCGAACAGGAGCTGGTGCGCCTCATCAACGACCAATATCGGTTGCCCACGGTCGGTTTTTACGACAGTGCCGCCGAGTCGGGCGTGCTCTGCGGGGTAAGCGTCTCCATGCGCGAACAGGGCCGGGCCGCCGGACAGATCGCCCGGGAGCTGCTCGATGGCAAGAGGCCCGCCGACTTCACGGTCAAGGCCACCGATCACGGTCGGATCCAGTTGAACCTGCGGACCGCCGAGCATCTGGGTATCCAGATCCCGTATAACGTCATCAAACGGGCCGATGTGGTCGTTCGGTGAGATGCTGATGCGATCGGGTTTACGACGACAGATCCTGCTTCCGGCTCTGGTGGCCATCATCGCCGGCCTGATGGCCATCCTGGCCATTGTCCATGTCAGCGCCCGGACCGTTGTCCAGGAGGAACTGGGCAAGCGGCTGCAGCGCGAGGTCCAGTTGACGGCCAAGCTGCTGGACAGCTGGCTGCAGGCACGGACCAACGATATAGCCATCTGGTCGCAGCAGGAGGTCTTTGCCGAGGCCCTGACCGAGGAGGGCTATTACGGCCGCAGCGCCCAGCAGGGCGCCCAGCACCTGCTGGCCACGCTCCAGGGCGGCTACCCCTTTTATGAAAGCATTTTCCTGGCCGATCGCGACGGCGACGCCATGGTGCACGCCGTGGTGGAGACGGAGAAGGATGTCCATGTCCCCCTGGGTGACCGCCCCTACTTCCAGGAAACCATCCAGGGCCGGTCGGTCATCTCCCCGGTGGTCCGGAGTCGGTTGACCGGACGACCTATCTTTGTGATCACGGCACCGGTTGTCCACCGGGGCAGCGTTGTCGGCGTGATCGGCGGGGTGGTGGATTTTACCGCCTTCAAGGAGCTTTTTTTTAATGATTTTAAAGTAAAGAGGCATGGATACGCGTATCTGGCCAGCACGGATCGGCAGGTCCTGGTCAGTTCCAGGGACAACGAACAGGCGCTGACGGCAGCAGCGGCGGATGTCCTGCTGCCGCATCTTGCCGCCATTGAACAGGGAATGCTGGTCCACCGGCTGGCGGACAACGAAACCCTGACCGTGTTTCAACGGCTGCAGCGGGCCGACTGGTCGTTCGCCATCAACCAGTCCCTGGACGACACCCTCCGCCCCCTCAACCGGATAGTGGCCTTCGCCGCCGCCGGCGCCCTGGCGGTGCTCCTCTGTCTGGCCCTGGCACTGGTTCTGCTCTTCCACCGGGTGATCATCGTCCGGCTGCAGGCAATGCTGGCGATCATCGCCGACATCGGCGCGGGCAACATCCAGCATCGCTTGCCGTCCAACCCGAATCGGGTTGACGAGATCACCGAATTGGCCGACGGGTTCAACGCCATGATCGCCCGCCTGGAGCAGACCCTGGCCGATCTCAACAGCGAGGTGCAGAACCGGCGAAAAAGCGAGGCGGCCCTGGCCCATCATCAGGCCAATCTGGAGAAGCTCGTCGAGTTGCGGGGGGAGGAGCTGAAGAAAGAGGTGCTGGAGCGGCAGCGGGCCGAAGAGCGGCTGGTGCGGGCGGAGAAACTTGAGATGATCGGCACCCTGGCCGGTGGCGTGGCCCATGATCTCAACAATATCCTCTCGGGCATCGTCAGCTATCCCGATCTGCTCCTGATGAAGCTGCCCGCCGACAGCCCGCTCCACAAGCCTCTGCAAACCATCAAGGAATCCGGGGAGAAGGCGGCGGCCATCGTCCAGGACCTGCTCACCCTGGCCCGGCGGAGTGTGGCCATCAAGGAACCGGTCAATCTCAATGCCCTGATCCGCGATTATCTGGCCAGCCCCGAATTCAGCCTGCTGCGCATGCACCATCCGCATATCGAGGTGGTCACCGAATGCGCCGGGGATTTGCGGGAGATCGACGGTGCGCCGGTGCATCTGGCCAAGGCGGTCATGAACCTGGTCACCAATGCGGCGGAATCCATGGAGCAGGGCGGGATCATCCGGCTGCGCACCGAAAACCGCTACGTGGACAACTCGCTGCGCCTCTACGAGCGGATCGAGCAGGGCGAATATGTGGTGCTGGAGGTGATCGATCAGGGCAGCGGCATCCGGCAGGAGGACATCGACAAGATTTTCGAACCGTTCTACACCACCAAGAAAATGGGCAAGAGCGGCACCGGTCTGGGCATGGCCGTGGTCTGGGGGACCGTCAAAGACCATCAGGGAGCGATCAACTGCGAGAGCAGGCCCGGGGAAGGCACCATCTTCACCCTCTATTTTCCGGCGAGCGCGGCAGCCGGCCGGCCTCACATCCAGCCCGCCTCCACCACCGCCAGCCGGGGAGGCGGCGAATACATCCTGGTGGTGGATGACGTCGAGGAACAGCGGCAGATAGCCGCCGCCATTCTCACCGAACTGGGGTATCGGGTGACCACCGTCGCCAGCGGCGAGGAGGCCCTGGCCATGGGCAGGCATCAGCAATTCGACCTGCTCCTCCTGGACATGATCCTGGCCAACGGCATGGACGGGCTTGAGACTTACCGTCAGTTCCAGACCCTGGTGCCGGGACAGCGGGCGATCATCGTCAGCGGTTTTTCCGAAACCGATCGGGTGAGCGAGGCGCTGCGGCTCGGGGTGGGCAGCTACCTCAAGAAACCCTATTCCATTGCCCACCTGGGCGAGGCCATCCGGGCGGAGTTGGCCAAGCCGATGGCCGGCTGAGGTGCGGTGCGTGGAAGCAGAGAGCCGGATCAGCAAGGAGGCAATCAACCTGTTGCCGCTGGCCTGCTGGCAGGGGTCGGTGCATCTGGTCCGGACCCCGGTGGAGGCCGAGGAGGCGGCGGTTCGCCTGGCGCGGGCCAGGTTGCTCGGGTTCGACACCGAGACCCGGCCGGCATTCAAGAAGGGGCAGAAATTCGCTCCCAGTCTGCTGCAACTGGCTAGCGATCAGGAGGTGGTGCTCTTTCAGGTGCAGCGGACCGGCCTGCCCGCCCCACTGACGGCCCTGCTGGAGGATCCGGACGTGGTCAAGACGGGGGTGGCGCCGGATTTCGATCTCCGCGCCCTTCGGGAACTGCATCCCTTTGAGCCCGCCGGCTTTGTCGACCTGGCCCGGATGGCGCGTGGCCGGGGGCTTCGCCACCATGGCCTGCGCGGCCTGGCCGCCACGGTCTGTTCGGTGCGCATCTCCAAGTCGGCGCGCACCACCAACTGGGCCCGGGACGAACTGTCCAACCAGCAGATCCGCTACGCCGCCACCGACGCCTGGATCAGCCGGGAAATCTACCTGGGGCTGCTGACCTGGCCGCAGCCGCATCCGCACGGTGAACGGCTTCCCGGAGGCGGTCCGGCCGGCGATGGCACCGGTGGACAAACCGAGCCCTGCTGACCGGCTGGATAACCGGTCGCTCATCCTGTCCCCTCATGTTCTCAGTGGATAGAATTGCTATCCGGAACATATCAAGTTTTTACTCGTTGCGTCCCGGCTGCGAATACGGAAACATAGTGGGCAATCCGTGTTCTGATCGGCAGTCCATCTCCGACCAGTTCATCAAACGATGTTTTATCGTCAAGTCAAGATGATCGAAGGAGGTTTCCATGGCATCGCAAGCAGTCGAAAACGCAACCCACCTGGACGAGATCGGCTTTCCAGAATTCACCGCCGGTTTGATCAACTCCACCTTTGATGCCCTGATCAAGGCCAACATCCGGCAGATGGAAGCCTACGTCGAGATCATCGGCGCGATCAGCCAGTCCCTGTCCGACTACATCAACAACACCCGTGACGACATCACCGGCAACGAGGTGCTCGCCTTCCTGGAAAAGATCCTGCCCGCCTATCAGAGCGACACCAGCAATACCACCCATGTCCACACCGGCTCGACTCTGACCGCGGCCCAGGCCACGGTGCTCAACCAGGCCATCGCCCTGCCCGCCGACGCCGGCCGGACCGCACCCACCATCAACGCCGGCCAGCTGGACGCCGGCGAGATGACCCAGATCGTCAACGCGGTCACCGACCGGCTGGCCTGCAACAAGTACACCCTGCTCAAGGAAATGGTCCGCCAGGGAATCCTGCGGCTGGTCATCGAGTCGGGCACCATCGAGACCCGGCTGACCTTTTCCGCCTATGACTACCAATCCAGCGTGCGGCAGGCCACGGATTATGAGCGCGACACCTCGTCGACCCGCAAGGCGAGCGCCTCCGGCATCCTGTCCTCGCTGATCGGCGGTCCCTCGATGACGGCCAGCAGGACCACCCATGTCCATGTGAAGACGGCCAAGGAATCCCATCGCGACGTCTCCGGAACCCGGGTCAACATCTTCGGCGGCGTCGTCCTTCACTTCAAAACCGATTATCAGCCCCTGGCCGGGTAAGGCGCGACCGTGGTCGAGGTGAAATTGAGCGAGCTGGGCCTGGCGGAATTTGTCGCCGGGCTCATCTCCGAGACATTCGAGGCGATGAGCGCCTCCATGGCCGACCAACTGGCCCGGCAGGCCGACCTGATCCGGGCCGCTGAGTTGGATGCGGAGACCTACGGGCAACTGCACGTCGACGCCGCTGCCGTGGACCAGGCCTGCATCGCCCTGTTCGGCGACGGGCAGGGGGACAATCCCCTTGTCACCGGCGGGGCGTACCTTCCGGGACCGCCGGAGACGGAGCGGCCGGCCGTGCAGAACCGGGTCGGTGTGGTTCTGCGGGAGGATGTCGATGTGCGCAAGGGGGAGGATGGCGGATGGGTGTTCACAACAGCCGGGGTCGACCGGGTGCGCCAGGAGATCCGCCGTCAGTTGGCCTTGCGTCATCAGGAGGCATTGCGGCTGGTGCTCAACAAGGGATTGCCCAGGGTGCTGATCGATTCCGGCCGCATCCTGGCCAAGGTCACCTTCAACCTTACCGAAACAAACTCTGTCGTACCGGCGGCCGAAGCAACCCCGTCCGTTGCAACCGGTTCGCTGAAGGCGGCGAGTCTGCTCGACACGGCTGCCTTTCAGTCAACCCTGCTCAACCGGCTGAGCCTCACCCGGACCAATCTCCTTCTGCCCACCACCCAGTTGAAGGTCAAGCCGGCTGCCGACGACACGGCCCAAGCGTCGACCAAAAGCGTGTACGGTGAGGTGGAGATCACCTTCAAAACGGTGAGCTGATGGCCGAGCCCATTGCGGTGACCGCCACGATCCGCGATTTCATCCGCCAGGTGTATGCGGAGACGGCGACAGCGGTACAGCAGGTGTTTGCCGAGGATCGGGTCAAGGCAACCCTGGAGCTTTCCCGGGTGCGGGTCTGCTGCGGCTCCGAGCCGGTGAACCGGATCGATGGGGGATATGTCTTGCTGGACGGGACACCATGGTTGGCGCAACTCGCCTTCGGCCGGACCGATCCCGACTCCGGAGAACCATCGGTCGATGATCCGTTGCGGGATGGAAGCGCGGCCATCGGTCGCCTGCCCAGCCAGGCACTCCAGGGGGTAGGGCCAAGCTGGAGTTCCAGATTGGCGGGCGACGGGATCGCAACAATCGGGGCCTTCGCCCGGCTCGACCGCGATCGGTTGGCCGGGTTGGTGCGGCGATGGCGGTCCCGGCAGGTGCTGGCGTTTTTCGCCAAGGCCCGACTGGCGATGGCGCCGGTACCGCCGCTGCCGCGCTGCCAGCTTGCCCCGAGGCGACCCGGCGAACTGCTGCTCTGGACGCCGGAGCAGGTCAGCCGGGAGAGCGGCGTGCTCGGAGTGGTGGCCGCTGACAGCCTCCTCGCCTATCTGGCCGCTCTGGTTGCCGTCCTGGACGATACCGTCCTCGACACCCTCACCATCGGTGACATCTTTTCCTTCTAACAGACCCACCGACCGGTTTTTTCTTCCGCCCTTTCCTCCGACGACATCCCCGCCTTGCCGGCCCGCCGCCAGTAGAACCGATAGTAGCCGAGCAGATTGGAGCCGATGAACACCGTTTCCAGCAGAACCGCGGTCGGCGAGCCGGCCAGGATGTTGTGGATCAGCCACAGGCTGGTGGCCACCAGCAGCACCTGGCGGAGCCGTTTGTCATCCTGGCAGAAGGAGCCGACGGTGCCGAACAGGGAGCCGAGGCAGCCGATCACGCTGAGCATGCCGTTGAAGGTGATGGCCGCGATCAGCAGGGTGAGGACGAGAAAGAAGGCCATCATTTTTTTCGAGGTGGTGCAGTAGCTGGCGATGAACCGCACCGCCGCCACCATGCCCAGGCCCGTTGCCGTCCAGTGGCCGAGCAGGGCGAAGTGGAGGGCGACCAGCAGGCAGGAGACGACTAGGCAGGCGATGATCTGCCGGCGATGCTTGAACTGGAACGAGAGCAGGTCAAAGCCGATGGCGATGACGACCAGCAACTGGGAAATCGCGAAGGCGGACATGGGCGGGTGGGTGGCGGGCGGGGACGGAACCCGGTCAGGAGGTGCCGGCCGTCCCAGGCCGCAGGGTATTCATGCCGCAGACGGCGGCACCGAGCAGGGCGGTGTGCGGGTTGGTGATCACCTGGACCGGGACGCGGCCCAGCATCTCGCGGTAGGTGCCCCGGGCAAAGACGGTCATGAACCGCTGCGCATCGATGAGCGGCAGCAGTCGCGCCGCCAGGCCGCCACCGATGTAGACGCCTCCCAGGGCCAGGGTTTTGAGCACCAGATTGGCAGCCTCGTCGGCCAGAATGTCGACCATGAGCGCCAGGGCGTGGACGGCGATGTCGCAGGGCCTGCCACCCCGGACCGCCTCGATGGCCGCCCCGACGATGATCGGGGTCCGGTCGACGGCCCGATCAAGCTCCGTGCGCAGCCAGTCCGGAATCGGCCGGCCGGTGGCGACAAAGGCGAACAGGTCGGGGATGGCTAGGCCGGAGCAGACCTGTTCCACCGAAACATGGTCATGCTTCTGTTTCATGAAGGC
>JAUWAH010000054.1 GCA_030602145.1 Desulfobulbus sp. | reverse complement strand
CCGTCCAGGATCCGGTGAATGACGGTCTGGGCGGCGCGTCGCTCCGGCCCGTTGGGCAGGGAGCAGTACAGCCGGTCCTTGAGCACGTCCATGTACAGGCTGGAGATGGTGGTGCCGCAGAAATTGTGCAGTGCCTGGTAGATGGTGTGAAACTCGTATCGCTCGTAGGCGCGGGTGACCCGCTCGTTCAGCTCGGCGAACCTGGCCAGCGCCCAGCGGTCGATGTCGTGGAGGTCCGCAGTGGCGACACTGTCAACGGCCGGATCGAAGTCGTAGAGGTTGCTGAGGAGAAAACGCAGGGTGTTGCGCATCTTGCGGTAGGCGTCGGAAACATGCTTGAGGATCTCGTCGGAGACCTTGACATCGTCCTGGTAGTTTTCACTGGCCACCCACAACCGCAGTACCTCGGCACCATATTGGTCGATCACTTCCTGCGGCGCCACCACGTTCCCCACCGACTTGGACATCTTCTTGCCCTGCCCGTCGACCACATAGCCGTGGGTGAGCACGCCCCGGTAGGGGGCGCAGCCGCGGGTGCCCACCGAGGTGAGCAGGGAGGACTGGAACCAGCCGCGATGCTGGTCGCTGCCCTCCAAATAGAGATCGGCGGGGGCGCGCAGTTCGGGCCGCTGCTCGACCACCGCCGCGTGGCTGACCCCGGAATCGAACCAGACATCGAGAATATCCGACTCTTTCCTGAACTCGCGGCCGCCGCAGGCGCAGGCCACGCCCTCGGGGACGAAGTCGGCGGCCTCGTGCTTGAACCAGGCGTCGGCCCCCTCCTTGCCGAACAGTTCGTCGATGCGGGTGCAGACCGCCTCGCTCTGCAAGACCTCGCCACAGTCGTTGCAGGTCAGCACCGTCACCGGCACGCCCCAGGAGCGTTGCCGCGACAGACACCAGTCGGGCCGGCTCTCGACCATGCCGCGGATGCGCTGCTGGCCCCAGGCCGGAGTCCATTTGACCTCGTCGATGGCGGCCAGCGCCTTGGCGCGCAGATCGAGGTTCTCCATGGAGATGAACCATTGGGCCGTGGCCCGATACATCACCGGCTCCTTGCAACGCCAGCAGTGCGGGTAGCTGTGGCGGAGCGACGACTGTTTGACCAGGCACCCATCGGCGGTCATGTCGGCGATGATCTGGCGATTGACCTGGGGGATCTGCTGGCCGGCATATTTCCCTGCCTCGGCCGTGTAGCGCCCCGCATCATCCACCGGCGAGAGGATGTCGAGCCCGTAGCGCAGCCCGGTGAGGTAATCGTCGCTGCCGTGGCCCGGCGCGGTGTGCACGCAACCGGTCCCCGAATCGGCGGTGACGTACTCGGCGAGCACCAGCAGCGAATCACGTTCCATGAAGGGATGGCGGCAGCGCTTGCCCTCCAGCGGTGCGGCGGAAAATGTTGCGATGATCGAATAGGCTTCAATGCCGAACTGCTCCATGCAGGAGGCCACCAGCTCCTTGGCCAGGATCCAAGTTTCGTCGCCGACCGCCACCGCCGCATAGTCCAGATCGGGATGCAGGGCCACCGCTAGGTTGGCAGGCAGGGTCCAGGGGGTGGTGGTCCAGATCAGGACGGAAACCTTACGTCCGGCGAGTTCGGGGATGGCCGCACCGGGATCGTCAGCAAGCGGAAACTTGACATAGACCGACGGTGAGGTGTGATCGGCGTAGTCGACCTCGGCCTCGGCCAGGGCGGTGCCGCAGGTGGCGCACCAATAGACCGGCTTCTTCGAGCGGACCACGGCGCCGGAGAGCAGAAAACGGTTGAACTCCCGGGCGATGATCGCCTCGTAAGGGTAGCTCATGGTCAGGTAGGGGTTGGCCCAGTCGCCGATCACCCCCAGCCGCTTGAATTGCTCGCGCTGGGTCTTGATCCAGCGTTCGGCGTAGCTGCGACAGGCACCACGTTTACCCAGGGTGGAGATGACCTCCTTCTTGGCGCCCAGTTCCAGATCGACATTATGCTCGATCGGCAGGCCATGGCAGTCCCAGCCGGGGATATAGGGGGCATGGAAGCCGGCCATCCGCTTGGCGCGGAGGATGATGTCCTTGAGCACCTTATTGAAGGCCGTACCCAGATGAATATTGCCGTTGGCATACGGAGGGCCGTCATGGAGAACAAACAGCGGTCGATCGGCCGTCCACCGCTGCACCTTGCCGTACAGATCCTCCTTGTCCCACCGTTTGAGCACCATCGGCTCCCGCTGGGTCAGGTTGGCCTTCATCTTGAAATTGGTCTGCGGCAGGTTCAGTGTTTCCCGGTAATCCATCGTTGTTCCTGTTTGGGCAAAAGAAAATCTGACGACCCTCAATTTTCAGCCAGAGACCCGTTTGACGACAGGAGATCTCTCACTGCGTCCGAGATGACGCTAGATAGACGTCCATTCGACGAGCACAGCGAGAAGAAATCTCCAGGATTTTCATCAGGATAGCATCCAGAAAAAATCGGCTGAACTTGGATGGGCATCATAAAAGAAAAAGAAAGGGGCCTGACGCCATGCAAAATGCAAGATTTTACCAAGGCGGATGGAGAGTGCAAGGGAAAAGGCGGGTGGGCCCATGCTGTCCCGGCGGCCTGGGTGCGGGCAAGGGCAGCCGCCCGCCGACGGGACGGCTGCCGGCACAAGGCGAGGGCCGAGATCACTACTTGTCTTTTTCGACCGCCGGTGTATCCTGTCGGACGGACCGCGAGGCGAACCGTCTCGTCAAACAATCATTTTGCGATCTGGAGCCGCATCGTGACCCCCGAGTCAGCCCCAAGCCTTTGCTCGATCTGCGACCGGCAGGAAACCGGCAGCCGCCAGGAGGACGGTCTCTGCCATTACTGCGCATCCCTGGCCCAAGCCGTGCAGGAGCAACCCGAGGTGATCAAACGACTCTGGCTGCGCCATCACAACGAACCGATCCTGCCGGAACCGGGCCGCCGACCCATCGAAAGCGAGGCGGAACTGCCCGAGGTGCTTGACGGCAAGCGGTATCGAACCATCGATCGGGACCGCAACAAGTGGTACCTGTCGGTCAGCGAGGTCAACGGCAAGCCGGTGGAGATCTTCGCCTCGACCGCCTTTGACCGTGATCACGAACTCCAGGCCCGCATCGCCAACCTGACCACCATCACCCGCCTGATCTCGCTGCTGCTCCGTCACATCTTTCTCGGCGAACCGCTCACCTTCGAGAAATGTCTCAAGCAGATCCAGCGCTCTTCCCGGCAGAAAAACGATCTCCCCGACATGCTCTACGGCGTCCTGAGCGGCTACAGGGACAAGGGCCAATAGGCCAGGGCTTTTTGCCGCCTGCGTTGCCCCTTCCGGGACAGGGAGAAGCCGGACACGTCTCGGCAGGTTACAGTTTCTCCATGAATTTCTTGGTGTCGATGATAAAGCGCTCGTGCCGGCCACGGCCGATCTCGCCCTTCTCATCGTAGCCCACGCACTCGAACACCAGGCGGCGGCGATCGACCTCGACCAGGGTCGACTCGCAGGTCACCTTCATGCCGATGGGGGTTGCCTTGCTGTGGGACAGTTCCACCTTGATGCCCACCGTGCCGAATCCCTCGGGCAGGTAGGGCAACACCGAGGTCAGACAGGTATTCTCCATCAGGGCGACAAACGCCGGCGTCGCGTAGACCTCGACCAGACCGCTGCCATACCGGGCGGCGGTATCCTCAAACGTGACCAGCAACTCTTCCTTGCCCTTGACTCCCGTGGGGATCGTGATCTCCATGTGCGCAGCTCTCCTTCTCGGTGGTAGGCTCAACCGGGTCGCGCCCGCAGCGGCCGCAACCGGAAAAGACCTGAAAACATACGTGAATTTGAGCTTATATCAACAGAATCCCGCCCCGTCAAGAGGCAAAGACTTTCCTGAAACTGTCGACCTGACCGGCGGTCGGTTTCAGGCGACCAGGTCGAGTTGCTGCATGGTCCCCACACCGCCCTGTTCAAAGAGAAACAGCCCGCTGGCACGTACCTGGCCAAGCAGGCCGTTGTCGCTGTCCTTGATGCTGAAAGGGGTGTCGATCCGACCCAGATAGATGGCACCGACGCCCTGGTCGACCAGGGCCAGTAATCGATCCTCGCCGCTTTCGGTTTTCATCCAGATGCGCAGTTGGTTGAAGATGGAGTCGTTTTCATCGATCCAGCCGTTGCCGTCGTCGTCATGGGCGGCCAGTTCGGCGAAACCGTCGCCGCTGAGGGCGCCGAAGAGTTCGCTGCCGTTGTTGACCACGCCGTCGTTGTTGGCATCCAGGGCCAGGAAACCCGAACCGGGACCGACAAAGGCGATCCGGTCGCCCTCGCCGTCGGCATCGATGTCGAAACTGAAGGTCTGCCCGGTCAATTGGGCGGCCGTACCGTTGAAGTTGAGGACCAGGGGATCCTTGAGAGCTGCGTCGCCCAGCCGCACCGTCTCTTCCAGGACGCTGGTAGAGCTGCGGCTCATGGTGAGGTCGATGCTGATTTCGATCTGCCTGCCGTCGGCGGTCGACACCATTCCGGTGGCATTGAACCGGGTGGTTTCGGATTCGTGGGAGATCTCTCTTCGCTCATACACCACCCCCCATCCCTGTTCGGCCGGGGCAGCTTGCTCGCCTGTGCCCGTCTGCTGCCCCGCAGCCGCCTCCTGGGATTGCGACGGTGCCTTGAACATCCGGAATTTTCGTCCGGTCAACCTCTCAAACAGGGCCTTGAGCACCCGCATGTTGAGATCGGTCATCAAGGCATCGCGTTCGTCCTGGCCATCGGTTTCAGCGGGCTTTGCAACCTCGGCTGCCCGTTGCCTGGCTGTCTCCGACAGGGAGACTGTCGCCGCCTGCCGGGCTGCCTCATCGGCCGCATGCCTGGCCCCGCTGTGGCGGAAATGGCCATGGCCGTGTCCGCGCCCCCTCCTGGAAACGTGATCGCCCTTGCTCCAGGCGGTCAGCGATTCCTGGCGCTCGGTATATTCGACTGCGGTGTGCGTGCTGGTCAGTTGCATGGCTGAATCGGCGATCTTCATGGCGTCCCCTCCCTGGTGTGTGATGATGATGGCGGATCGGCCGGAGCGCTTCTTCGTCCCTGAACACACTTCCGGCTATTCGTCGTATCGGCCAGGGGCAACGAAACCTTTAGCAGGAAGTACAGGCATCTTGTACAAACACAGATTGTATGCTACAGTGTGCCCGATATTATATTGAACACAGGCGGCAATCCGACCAGCAGAAGAAGAACGGCCCCCGGTCCCTACTCCTCTCCGTGCAACAGTCTCGAATTGATCGTCCCAGACTCCTACAGGTCAAGCCGGTTTTTTCCAGAGATCGTCCCGACACATTTCCATGCCCATGTCCAACCAAGAGATTGACCAGGAAGACGCCTCAGTGACCGAAGCCGCCACCCTGGGCTCCGTCTACGGTTTCCTGGCTTTGACCATGCGGTACCCTGATGCCGAGTTCTGTACCGCTGCTTTGTTCGACACCCTCGAATCGCTGCTCGCCTCCCTCGACTGGCCGAAAGAATTGGCGGCGATCCGTGCCTGGCGACAACGGACCGCAGATCCGCTCGACGACCTCAAAACCGCCTATACCGGCCTGTTTATCACCGCCGCGCCACGGACCACCCTGCCGCCCTACGCCTCGGTTTACCTGGATGGCGACGGGACCATCTACGGCCGAACCACCGAGCGGACTAGGGATTTTTATCGGGCCTGCGGCTTCGACCTGAGCGACGAAACCGAACCGGCCGACCACCTCCGCTTTGAACTCGAGTTTTTGGCTGCACTGGCCGGCGAAGCCCGGTTTGATGACGAAGAGCGTTTTCTCCGAACCCTCTTCCGGCCATGGTTTGCCCTTTTTCTGGAAAGAAGCATGCAAGAAGCTCGACACCCCTTTTATCAGGTGTCGATACGGTTAATTGATTTTTTCACCAAGGAGGATCAGTAAATGGCAATGAACCTTACCAGGCGGAACTTCCTCAAAGCCGCCTCGATTGCCGCTGCGTCCGTACCGCTGTCCAAAGTGACGGCAAAGGCGCAATCAGGTGTTGTCAAGGCACCCCTGGTAACCCCAGGGACCTTCAAGAATACCCAGAATGCCGTCGGTGGTGTCTGCGAGATGTGCTTCTGGCGCTGCCAGATGGTCGGCAAGATCCGCGACGGCCGCCTGATCAAGCTGGAGGGCAACCCTAAATCCATCGACAACGGCGTTTCCCTCTGCGCCCGCGGCAACGCCGGCGTCAAAATGCTCTATGATCCGGACCGCCTCAAGTACCCGCTCAAGAACGTCGGCAAGCGCGGCGCACCCCAGTGGCAGCGCATCTCCTGGGACGAGGCGCTGGATACCTGCGCCCAGAAGCTCAAGGCGATCATCGATCAGTACGGCGCCAAGGGGCTCGCCATGTTCCCCCACGGCAGTGCCGCCCGATACCCGAGCGATTTCCTTAAGCAGACCGTGGGCATCACCAGCGTCTCCGAACCTTCGTTCTTTCAGTGCCGCGGCATCCGCGATACGGCCTACATCGCCACCATCGACACTCCGCCGGATGAAAACGTCGATATGGCCAACGCCAAGGTCATCTTCCTGGTCGGCAGCCACCTGGGCGAGAATATCCACGTCTCCCACACCAAGCGGTTCGTTAAGGGCCTGCAGAACGGTGCCAAGCTGGTGGTGGTCGACCCCCGCTATTCGGCCTCGGCGGCCAAATCCGACATCTGGGTCCAGATCCGACCCGGCACCGACACTGCCTTCCTGCTGGCGATCATGAACTACCTGATCGAGAACAAGAAGTACAACGTCGATTTCGTCGACGAGCATGGCGAGGGTTTCGAGGAGATGGCCGAGGGCATCAAGCAGTGGACCCTTGAAAAAGCAGCCCTTGAGTGCGACGTGCCCGCCACCCAGATCAAGGAGGTGGCCGACCTGCTGGCCGCCAACATGCCCCATGTCTCCATTCATCCGGGCCGCTTTGTCGCCTGGCACGGCAACGATTTTCAGCGGCTGCGGGCCTCGGCCTGCCTGACCGGCGTCCTCGGTGCCTATGGCGTCAAGGGCTCCTTTGTGAAGCCGGTGAGCCCCAAGGGATTCGGCAGCGTCAAATGGCCGAAGACCGCGCATAACGACGAACCCCTGCATGTCATGCAGGACAAATATCCCTTCTCGCCTCCGGGCGTGCCGACGGAGCTGATCAGGGACGCCGCCCTGACCGGCCAGCCCTATCCCATCAAGGGCTGCGTCCTGTGGGGCCACAACGCCATCCAGACCCTTCCCAACCAAGCCAAGACCATCAAGATGCTGGAGCAGATGGACTTCGTCATGTGCGTCGACATCATGCCGACCGACATCACCATGTTCGCCGATATCCTGCTGCCGGACTGCTCTTACCTGGAGTGCGCCAACCAGCTCAAATACGGCACCCAGTGGGATCTCAGCGCCGAGCAGCAGCAGTACATCACCGCCCGCATGCCCCTGGTGGCACCGGGCTTTGAGCGCAAAGACAGCGTCTGGGTCACCAATGAAATCGCCAAGCGGATGGGCTATGGCGACAAGATCCCGGTTCAATCCGAGCAGGAATTCAACGACAAGGTGCTGGCCGGCGTCGGCCTGTCCCTCGCCAAGTTGAAGGAAGAAGGCGGCATTCACCTGCAGCCCGGCAAGGATCCCTACGGAGTGAAAGAGGATTTCACCGTCAAATTCTTCAGCGACGACCTCGAAGACGCCGATTTCCCGCCCATTCCGACATACATCCCTGTCGAGCGGGCTCCAGAGGGCTATTACCGCCTCCTGTTCGGGCGCTCGCCGGTCCACACCTTCAACCGGACCCAGAACAATGCCTGGCTGATGGCCGAGAACGACTCCAACCCCGTCTGGGTCAACGACAAGGTCGCCGAACGGCTGGGGCTCAAGAACGGCGACAAAGTTGCCCTGGTGAACCAGGACGGCGTCAAGTCGCGGACCACCACCACGGTCAAGGTCACCCCGGGCATCCGGACGGATTGCGTCTACATGTACCACGGCTTCGGCTCGATGAATCCGGAGTTGACCACCGGTGCAGGCAAGGGTGTCGACTGCCAGAGCCTGATCACCAAGTTGACCGTCGACCCGGAAACCGGAGGCAGCGGCATGCGCAACAACTTCGTCAAACTCGTAAAAGTCAGCTGATCGCCGGATGACTCCCGCGCCCGTCAGCCACGATTACCTCTGAAGGAGAGTTCCTATGCAATATGGCATGATTATCGATGTCGACAGGTGCGTGGGCTGCCATGCCTGCGTCATCGCCTGTAAAGCCGAGTGGGAAGTGCCCACTCAATTTGACCGCAACTGGGTGCACCGCCTGGGGCCGAGCATGACCTCGACCGGCATTGCCGCCACTTACTACCCCGGCCTCTGCAACCACTGCAAAACACCGGTCTGCGTGCCGGTTTGTCCGGCCGAGCCGGTCAATGTCACCTTCAAGGATGCCAAGAGCGGCAAGACAGTGACCATGGCTGTGGCGGCCACCTGGAAGGATCCCTTTAACGGCACCGTCCAGGTCGACCGCGAGCGCTGCATTGGCTGCGGCGCCTGCCGTGACGCCTGCCCCTACAACGCCCGCTATGTCGATGAAGCACTTAAGGACGACGGCAGCCTCGGCAAGGTGGACAAGTGCACCTACTGCATGCCGCGCGTCGCCGAAGGGTTGGAGCCCTCCTGCGTCCAGACATGCCTCGCCCGGGCCCGTATCTTCGGTGATCTCGACGATCCCAAGTCCGAGGTGTCCCAGTACGTGAAGAAGGGTGCCTTCGGCCTGACCTCCAAGGCCGTGCAGATCGGCCCCAACGGCATGTATTTCGCCAGCAAGAAGGGTGATGCGGAACTGCTGATGCAGGCAGCCCCGCAGGAACTGCCCAAGGTCTCACTGCGTCGCGGCATGCTGACCAAGATGTCGCTCGCCGCCAAAAGCCAGATCAAGGACATCGGCCTGCTCGGCCTGGCCGGCGGCCTGCTGGTTAAATCCCTTCAGGACGAGGACAAGTAAGGCCACCTTCGACCAAACCGCTTCTCCCCTGTCGCCCGTCCGGGCGGCAGGGGATTTTTTTTTGGCTGGCTACCTGCGGAGAAAGCGGTGGGCGCCGCACCCCGTGCCACTGGCTTTTTTGGACCGGCCTGATACAATGGGCAGCAGGTTGCCAAAGAGATTCCCCTTGTGTTCCAGGCAGAAGAAGCCGAAGAACGATCATGGAAAAAGAAAACATCAGCGCAGGGAACCCACCGGACACCCAGCTCCCACCGGCGACGGCTTCAAAACCGCACGAACCGGGTCCCCCTGCCCTTGCTCCGGAATGGCGGCACACCATGCAGCCGGTCTTTGTGGTCGAGGATTCCTTTTACCGCTCGCGGACTCCGTCCCGGCCGGTGCACTGGTCCATTGCCTGGTCGGACCTGATGATGACCATGTTCAT
>JAUWAH010000012.1 GCA_030602145.1 Desulfobulbus sp. | reverse complement strand
GTCGATTTCTCCGGCGACGATCACCTTGCCGTCGGCCGGACAGACGACGGCGTTGGCCGCCTCGGGCACCACGCGGGATGGATCGCGGAAGAAATAGGTGATAAAACCGGTGAGCAGCAGGCAGGCCACGGCCGGGAGGGGCCATCCGAGCAGGCTGAAGATCAGGGTTGCAAAACCGCTGAACAGGATGAATGGGTACCCCTCAACGGCCAGGGGCAATTGGATGTTTTGCATAAAACTCCACCTTGGGGAGAAGAGTGGCCGGCGCGGCGGCTATTTTTTCGGGGCGCGGACCATGGCGATCTTGCCGGTGCGGACGATTTCCTTGATGCCCAGCGGCTTGAGGATATCGATCACCGCCTTGATCTTGGACTCCGAGCCGGTGATTTCCAGGGCATAGGTGGTGGGGCTGACATCCACCACCTTGCCGCGGAAGATGTCGATGATCCGCAGGACCTCGGCCCGGGTGCTCGCCTCGGCCTTGACCCGGATGAGCGCCATCTCCCGTTCGACGAATTCACCCTCGCTGACATCGTTGACCTTGATGACGTCGATCAGTTTGTGCAACTGCTTGGTGATCTGCTCGATGATGGCCGGTTCGCCCTTGGTGACCAGGGTCAGGCAGGAAACCTGGGGATCATAGGTCTCGGCGACGCACAAACTTTCGATATTGAAGCAGCGGCCGCTGAAGAGGCCGGTGACCCGGGAGAGGGCGCCGGGCCGGTTACGCAGCAGGACGGTCAGGGTGTGTTTCATGGTTCAAATCCTGTTCGACGGTTGAAGCTGGAAGAGGAGCGCGGAGGGACTCGTCACACCAGGAGCATCTCGGTGGTCGCCTTGCCCGCCGGCACCATCGGGAACACGCCTTCCTCGCGGGAGATGGAGAAGTCCATGATCACCACGTTCTTGGTGGCCAGGGCCTCCTTGATTACCGGCTCGACCTCTGCCTTGGTGGAGGCCCGCAGGCCGACCGCGCCGTAGGCCTTGGCCAGGGCGACGAAGTCGGGCGTCACCTCCATGACCGTGGAGGCGTAATGGCGGTTGTAGAACAACTCCTGCCACTGGCGGACCATGCCGAGATAGTTGTTGTTGAGGATGGCGATCTTCACCGGGGCACCGCATTCACGGGCCGTGGCCAGTTCCTGGATGTTCATCTGGATCGAGCCGTCGCCGGCCACATCGATGACCGTGGCTTCGGGAAAGGCCATCTGGGCGCCGATGGCCGCCGGCAGGCCGTAGCCCATGGTGCCGAGTCCGCCCGAGGTCAGCAGGCGGCGGGGATGGTTGAACTTGTAAAACTGGGCGGCCCACATCTGGTTCTGGCCCACCTCGGTGGTGATGATGGCATCGCCGCCGGTCAGCTTGTGCAGGGTTTCGATGACGTACTGCGGCTTGATGACCTCGCCGTCTTCCATGTAGGCCAGCGGATGCTTGTCGTTCCACTCCTTCACCTGGTCGATCCAGGGTTGGTGCTGCTCGACCACCTCGGCGGGCTTGTACTCGTCGGACTTGTCGAACCAACCATTCATGGCGGCCAGGGCCAGTTTGCAATCGGCAACAATCGGGATGTCGACACCGACGTTTTTGCTGATCGAGGAGGGGTCGATGTCGATGTGGATGATCTTGGCCTGGGGGGCAAAGGCGTCCAGCCGGCCGGTGACCCGGTCGTCGAAGCGCGAACCCACGGCGATGAGCAGATCGCTCTTGGCCACCGACATGTTGGCGGCGTAGCTGCCGTGCATGCCGAGCATGCCCAGGGAGAGCGGGTCGGTGCCGGGAAAGCCGCCCAGGCCCATCAGGGTCATGGTCACCGGGATGTTGAGGCGCCGCGCCAGGTGGGTCAACTCCTCGTTGGCACCGGAGAGGATGACGCCGCCGCCGACGTAGAGCACCGGCCGCTTGGCCTTGAGGCAGGCGCGGCAGGCCGTGTCCACCTGGCCGGGATGCGGGTTGACATTGGGCTGGTAGGTCTGCATCTTGACCGGTTTTTTTGCCGGATAGGTGAGCATGGAACCGATGACGTCCTTGGGCAGGTCAACCAGTACGGGTCCGGGCCGGCCGGAGGCGGCAAGGAAAAAGGCTTCCCGCAGGGTGGGCACCAACTCCTCGGGATCGTAGACCAGGTAGTTGTGCTTGGTACAGGGTCGGGTGATGCCGACGATGTCCACCTCCTGGAAGGCGTCGTTGCCGATCAGTGCACGCGGCACCTGGCCGGTGAGGACCACCAGTGGAATCGAGTCGCAGTAGGCGGTGGCGATGGCGGTGACGCCGTTGGTGGCGCCGGGACCGGAGGTCAGGATGGCCACGCCGACCTTGCCGGTGGCACGGGCAAAGCCGTCGGCCGCATGAACCGCGCCCTGCTCGTGCCGCACCAGGATATGGCGGATGGAACTCTTGCACAGTTCGTCGTACAATTCAATGACCGCGCCGCCGGGATAGCCGAACAGGAGATCCACGCCCTCTTCCTGGAGGCATTTGATGATGGCCTCCGATCCTTTCATTTTACTCATACTGTCGTCCTTTTGTGATCTGCGGTTCCGTCCGGGATAACGACGCGGTGGTGCGGGCCTTTTTGAACAGGCCTGTTCAAAAGAGCCAAAAATATATAGGGGGTGTCGGGGGCTGTCAAGCGGGAAACTCGCAGTTTTCCGTCAATTACGGCGAAGGAAGTGATCAGCCCAATTGATGGCCGGTTGGCGGCATCCCGTCACCGTCGTCACTACGGTTTGGCCACTTCCTTTTCCAACTGGTCGATCAGGTCGCCGACCATCCTGCCCGAGGGGGCCGCCGCCATGGGGTGGTGCTGGACGAGGATCTTCCACTCGGCCAGGGCTCCGGTGGGGTCGTTGAGTCCGGTGAGCAGGACCACCCCCTTGTTGAACCGGGCCTGTTCGTGTTTGGGATTGTTCTGCAGCACCTGGTCGAACAGATCGATGGCCTCTTTATGCTGGCCATCCTGATGGTACATGACCCCCAGGTCGGTCATGACGTTGAGGTCGCCGGGCAGCAGTTCGAGGGCCTTGTGATAGGTGATAATGGCCTTCTTGGCCTGGCCGGTGTCGAAGTAGGCATGGCCCAGTTCCACCCAGACCTGACCGTCGTTCGGTTTGTCCTGGGTTGCCTTTTCCAGGGCGGCGATGGCCTTGGCCGCCTCCTGCTGGTGCGTTGCTTCATGGGGATCGGTGCCGGCTCCCGGCAACCGGTAGACGGCAAAGATGGCACCGCCGAGAAATCCGATGATCAGGGCTGCCGCCACATAGAGATAGAAACGTTCTTTTTTGATGTAGCCTTTCGGATCCACGCTGGTCTCCTGAATGGGGGAAGAGGCTGCACGGCGCAGACTCGGGAAGGAGGCAAGATAGCACAACCGGTGGATAACCGCAATGAAAGCAGGGAAAGGCTTGGTCTTGCCAACCGCTCGGGTGCCACATCCGGGTAGGGTGGCCTGGCAGGTCACGGGGACCTCACTCCGAGCCAACCCGGACAAGCCTCCCCACCGCCCGCGGGAAGCGGGATGAACGGCGGGTGGGCATCGATCCGGTGTGTGCATGATTGACCATGCGGCGCCTTTAGCCTTGAGTCGGCCTGGCGCAATTGATACCATTGGAGAAACGGTTGGTTTTACCCCTTGCTCAATCTCGGAGTGGTCTGGACGTGCACCTGTTCCTTTTTTTCATGACCCGTGGTGGATCTTCCACCCCTTTGTCGGCTCCTTGCCGCGGCGGAATCGGTTGGTTGTGCCGGTTGCTGTCGACCTTGGCGCCAGTGGTGGCGCTGCTGGCCGCCACCCTGCCTGTGCATGCCGCCACCGAACCCTCCCTGGAGACAGTCCGGCTGCAACTGAAGTGGAGCCATCAGTTTCAGTTCGCCGGCTATTATGCGGCGATGGAGCAGGGGTATTTCCGCGAGGCCGGGCTCGAGGTCGAACTGCTGCCCGCCCGACCCGGTCTCATCCCCACCGAGCCGCTCCTCACCGGCCAGGCCGAGTATGCGGTGGCCTCGCCCTCGGTCCTCATCGAACGCCAGCAAGGCCATCCCCTGGTCGTCCTGGCGGCTGTTTTCCAGCATTCAGCCACCGTCCTGCTGGTGCGAAAGGATTCGGGGCTGGCCACTCCCCAGGATTTGCAGGGCAAGCGCGTCATGCTGACCCTCGGTTCTGACCCGGAGAGCCTGGCCATGCTGATCAACGAAGGCGTAACCGCCGAGGCCATGATCCTGCGGCCCCATACCTGGTCCATTGAGGATCTGGTGGCAGGTCGGGTGGACGCCCAAACCGCCTACCTGACCAACGAACCCTATCTCATGCGGCAGCGGAGCGTGGAGCCGACGTTCATCCGTCCCGTGCAATACGGCATCGATTTTTACGGCGAATGTCTGGTGACCACCGAAGACGAGGTGCGGCGGCGTCCTGAGCGGGCCCGGGCGTTCCTGAGGGCGGTGCAGCGTGGCTGGTCGTATGCCATGGAGCATCCGGAGGAGATAGCCCGGCTGATCCGGGCCAAATACGCCCCGGACCGATCCCTGGACCATCTTCTGTTCGAGGCCGAGGTCATGCGCGAGCTGATCCGGCCGGATCTGGTCGAGATCGGTTACATGAATCCCGAGCGCTGGCGCCACATCGCCGCGGTGTACGTCCGCCTGGGCATGCTGCCGGCGGGATATACCCTGGACGAAAACTTCCTCTATGCCCACATCCGGGAAGAGCAGGATGCCGGCAGGCAACAGACGGTCCGGCTGGTACTCGTTGCTGTGGGCGGGATCTTTGTGGTCGGCACAGCGGCAGGGATCGTGCTGCTGCTGTTCAACCACCGGCTGGCCGCCCAAGTGGCAAAGCGCACCGAGGCATTGGCTGCCAGCGAGCGAAATTTCCGCGCCTTCTTCGAGATGGCCAGCGTCGGCGTCGCCCAGGTCGACGCACTCAGCGGCCGGTTTTTGCACATCAACAAAAAATACTGCCAGATCGTCGGCCGTTCGGAAGAGGAAATGCGCGACCTGACCTTCCGGGACATCACCCATCCCGAGGATCTCGGCCTGGATCGCCAGCAGCGGCGGGATCTGCTGGCCGGCAGGATCGTCGAGTTCACCGTGGAAAAGCGTTATGTCCAAAAAAGCGGCGCCGTGGTCTGGGTGATCATCACCGTTTCACCCTTGTGGCGGCCGGGGGAGCAGCCGCACTGCTCCCTGGCGGTGGTCCGCGATATCACCAAGCGCAAGCTGGCCGAGGAGGAACTGGTCTTCGCCGCCAAGGTGTTCGAGCACTCCATCGAGGGCATCGTGGTCACCGACAGGGAAGGGACCATCCTGCAGGTCAGCCCGGCCTTCACCGCCATCACCGGCTATCTGCCGGAGGAGGCCATCGGCAGCAATCCGAGGCTGCTCAAGTCCGACCGGCACGACGCCGATTTCTACCGGACCATGTGGGACCGGTTGGGTGGAGAGGGCCAGTGGAGCGGAGAGATCTGGAATCGGCGCAAAAGCGGCGAGGTCTATCCGGAATGGCTGACCATCAACGCGGTGCGCAATCCCCATGGGCAGATCACCAACTACGTTTCCATCTTCCATGACATCACCGAACTCAAGCGCCAGCAGGAAGCTCTGGAGCATCAGGCCCAGCACGACGCCCTCACCGGCCTGCCCAACCGGGTGCTGCTCAACGACCGGCTGCAAATGGCCCTGGCGCGGATGGAGCGCAAACGCAGCAGGCTGGCACTGCTCTTCCTCGACCTTGATCACTTCAAGACCATCAACGACGGCTTCGGCCACACCGCCGGCGACAACCTGCTGGTCGAACTGGCGCGGCGGCTAAAAGCGCAGTTGCGGCTCGGCGACACCCTGGCCCGCCAGGGCGGCGACGAGTTTCTGGCCCTCCTGCCGGAGATAGGCGGCGTGAAGGACGCCGGCCTGATCGCCTCCCGGCTGCTTGCCAGCCTGAGTGCTCCTTTCTATCACGGCGAGGTCGAGTTTTTTGTCACCGCCAGCATCGGCGTGACCATCGCCCCGGACGACGGCAGGGAGGTCGAAGCGCTGATCAAGAACGCCGACATGGCCATGTACCGGGCCAAGAGCCTTGGCCGCAACGCCTACCAGTTCTTCACCCCCGAACTGGATGCCCAGACCCATCGCCGGCTCGTATTGGAAGCAAAGCTGCGCAGGGCCATCGATCAGGAGGAGTTCGAGCTGCACTTCCAGCCCCAGGTCCACTGCGCCAGCGGAGCGATCGTCGGCGCCGAGGCCCTGGTGCGCTGGCGGCATGGTGGCGAGCTGATCCCGCCGGGTGAATTCATCCCCCTGTGCGAGGAATCGGGGCTGATTCTGCCCCTGGGGGAATGGGTGCTGCGCACTGCGGTCCGCCAGGTGCAGGCATGGCAGGAGGATGGGTATGTCATTGATATATCGGTGAACGTCTCGTCTCGGCAGTTCGCCGGCCAGGCCCTGCCCCAACTGCTGCGCGACGTGCTGGCCACTTCCGGTCTGGGAGCGGGTCGGATCTACTTCGAGATCACCGAATCGATCCTCATGGATGATATCGTCCGCGCCCAGCGGATCCTGGAGGAGTTGCGGCCCATGGGCGGCAAGTTCTATCTGGACGATTTCGGCACCGGCTATTCGTCCCTGTCGTATCTCAAGCGGTTGCCGCTGGATGGGTTGAAGATCGACCGGTCCTTCATCCGCGATCTCGACACCGACGTCGACAGCAGGGCCATCGCCGCCGCGGTGGTCAGCCTGGCCAAGACCCTGAACCTGGCCGTGGTCGCCGAAGGGGTGGAGACCGAGGCCCAGTTGACGATGCTGCGCGAGATGCATGCCGACATGCTCATTCAGGGGTATCTTTTCAGCCCGCCGGTGCCGGCCGAGTCGTTTGCCGTCCTGCTGGCGCGGGGTGTCGTCCTGAGGCCCGAAACCGCCGGGTTGTCCTGACCGATCGCCCTGCAGGCAAACGCCAACCGGGCGAGCTTGTTGCATAATGAATGGTTGCGGGTTCCGTCATTTCGACCGGAGAGAGAAATTTTATTGTTCCTGAACCCGAGATTTCTCGCCTGCGCTCGATATGACGCAACCAAGGAACGTTCGGAGAACAAGATTCGCCATCTCTCTTTATCCACGCCCATTATCTCGTCATCTCGACCAAAGGGAGAGATCTCGTCTTTATATGACAAAAAAACCGTTTTCCGACTTTTTACCAATCCATCAGAAGAGGCTGGGTGTCAAAAGAAAAAGCCCCTGTCGGCACGGTCATCGATGACCGTGCCGACAGGGGCTTTGGTTTGTCGCTCAGGGCAGGTTCGAACGGGCCTGACTGCCCGATTTTTTACATCCGCCGGTACAACTCCAGCACCCGCTCCTTGGTCATGACCTGCTGCCAGTCCTTGCCGAAGCAGTTCTCCCACAGCGGCGCCAATCCCAGGGCCACATTGGCCATGGTCTCCAGGGCCTGGTCGTCGAGGTTGGCGGTCAGGTTGCGCGGCAGGCGGATGTCGTGTTTCTCCATCATCTTCCTGAACTCCCGCACCCCTTGCGGATACACCTCCTCCAGGTAGTCGAAGGTGATGCAGCAGCCGATGCCGTGGTGGGTGCCGAGCACGAAAGACAGCCCGTACGAAAGGGCGTGGCAGGCACCCACCTGGGAGTAGGCGATGGACATGCCGCCGAAGTAGGAGGCCATCATCAGCTTGTCGTCCTTGTCGGGATGGTCGTCGAGAAAGACCTGGCGGCAGAGGTCAATGGATTTTTCCCCGTAGGCGCGGCTGAACTCATTGAGGTAGGTGCCCTCCAGCGATTCGACATCGTGGATATAGCAGTCCATGCCGGTGTAGAACCATTGATCCTTGGGCACGCCGACCAAGAGTTCCGGATCGAGCACGATCTGGTCGTAGAGGGTGTAGTCGGAGTTGATGCCCAGCTTCTTCACCGGACCGGTGAGCACGGTGGTGCGGGAAATCTCGGCGCCGGTGCCGGCCAGGGTGGGCACGGCCACATGGTAGACGGCCGGATTCTTGATCAGGTCCCAACCCTGATAATCGGCGGCGGAACCGGGGTTGTTGAGCATCAACGACACCGCCTTGGCGATGTCCATGGCCGAGCCGCCGCCGATGCCGACGATGCCGTCGGGCTTGCGCGGGTTGTTGGCCCGGATCTGGCTGACCAGTTGGTCGATGTAGCCGGTTTTGGGTTCGTCGTCGACATTGACCGGCAGGAGCAGGTCGCCGGTTTCCAGGGGCAGCCTCCCCTCCAGGGGGCGACCCTTGAACACGTCGTCGAGGACGAAGACCATGTACGCATCCGGATTGACCCGTTTGGCTTTGAGGATGTCGCCCAGTTGATTGAAGCAGCCGCGGCCGAAAATGATGTTGGGGACTATTTTGAAATTTCTGTACATCGGATAGGATACCAGGGTGAAGGAAACGGAGGACCTTGCCACCGGGCGGAGACCGACACGGTGCCGGGCGGGCAGGCCGGGGGAAACGCCTCATCTGTACCAGATGGGACGGGAGTTCTCAAGATCGATTTGGAGGCGGAGCCGGCGCCCGGGAGGCGCCTTCCGCCTGAAATGAGAGGAAAAGATGCGGGAAATCGAAGTCTTGACCAGGGATCTGTACGCCGATATCCCCCAGAGCACCCTCTACCACTACACCACCTTCAGCGGCTTGCTCGGCATCGTCCGCAGCCAGGCCCTTTGGGCCAGCGACGTCCGCTACATGAACGATTCCGCCGAACTGCGCCACACCGCCGACCTGATCGGCGCCGAGGTGCGCGAACGGATCGATGGCGGCCAGGCCAACTCCGGCCTGCTGTCCCAGTTCGCCGACTGGGTGGCGCACCGGATCACCAACGGCCACATGCTGTTTGGTGCCTCCTTCCGCTCGCACGGCAACCTGCTCAGCCAGTGGCGGGGCTACAGCTCACCGGGCAAGGGAGTCAGTCTCGGCTTCTGTCCCGATTATATCCTCGACTGCGCCCGGCGGCAGGGATTCATGATCGGCAAGTGCATCTACGAACCATCCCGGCAGCGAGCCCTGATCCGCCAGGTGATCGACGCGGTGGAGCGGTTGGCGGCGGGCGGCGGAGGAGATCGGCAGGCCGCCTACCGTGAAGCCTTCGCGGCCATGGAAGCCGATCTGCTGCGGATCGCCGCCATCCTCAAGCATCCCTCCTTCCGGGAGGAAAAAGAGTGGCGGGTCGTCTCGCCGGTGATCGCCAATACCGCCGAGGCGCCGATCCTCTTTCGCGAGGGCCACGCCATGCTGGTCCCCTACATCGAGTTCGATCTCAGCATCGCCGGCAAACCGCCGGCCATGGACCACCTCTATCTCGGCCCCACGGCCAATGTCAATATCTCCATGAATTCCCTCCATATGTTCCTTAAGCAGCACGGGATTGTCCCTTTGCGCGGCATAGACTATTGCCAGATTCCCTTCCGTCAGCGCTAGCCACGGCGGGGAAAGACGACCGGCCATTGTTGGTCCGGCCATGCCGGTCAGACAAACTTTTCCTGCTCGATCCAGGCGCGGGTGCCCAGCGAGGTGCAGGAGAGGCTGGCCACCTCGCCGGCCCGTTCCAGGCCGAGGAGGAAATCGTTTTCGAGAATGTAGTGGCAGAAGGCGCCGTGGAAGATGTCGCCGGCACCGAGGGTGTCCACCGGCTTGACCGGCATCACCGGCACTTCGGAGATCTGTCCCTGGGCGTGGGCAATGATCGAGTCGCCATCCCTGGTGATGGCGATGTGCTCGATGCCGTATTCGCGCAGGGCGGCGATGACGCTGTTGGCGGAGGTGCAGCCGGGCGGCATGAAGGCGCTGGAGCAGATGGCGTAATCGACCAGGGGCAGCAGTTCTTCCAAGCCCTCCTTCCAGCTGCCGCCGTCAAGGACCACCGGGATACGCTGGGGCTTGGCCCAGCGGGCCAGTTGCAGGGCCTGGGGCAGGTAGTAGCCGTCGAGCATGAGGATGTCGGCGTACTCCAGGGTGAATTCGTTGATGCAGTCCTGGCGGAGTTTGCGCAGGTCGGTGTTGGAATAGACCACGCTCCGGTCGCCGGTGGACAGGTCGACGATGATGGCCGACAGGACCGGCGGCCGGCGCGGCTGGTCGGTGCTGTCGAGGAGCGTGACCTTGTGGTCGGCCAAATCGGCCTTGGCCACATGGGCCAGGGGATGCTGGCCCAGGCCGGTGATCAGGGTCGCCTGGTTGCCGAAGGCGGCGAAGGCCACGGCGGCGTTGGTCGCCGGCCCTCCGGCATAGGCCAGTTGCCGTTCGGCTTTGAGTTTTTGGTTGTGTTCGAGGTGATGCGGCACATAGTACACGATATCGGCTGTCGCCAGGCCGAGGAAGACGCCTTTCTGCATGGTCGGTGATCGTCGGGAGGAAGGAATCGGAACGGCAGGATGCTTACATCCCATGATAGCCGGATTTGACGCAAAGAAAAGCGGTTCTCCGTAAAAAAGAGAGCGCGTCCTAAAAAAAGAGCTTCAGGGAGGTGCACCATGGTTTTGACCGCGTCGACAATGCTTTCGCTGGGGGCCGCCGCGCCCGCCTTCGTCCTGCCGGACACCGCCGGTAACACCGTGCGTTTGAACGATTTCCGGGAGGCGGCCGGGCTTTTGGTTGTCTTTCTGTGCAACCATTGCCCGTATGTCAAGCACGTCCAGCACGAGCTGGCCGCCCTCGGTCGGGAGTACCAGCCCAGGGGGATCGCCATGGTCGGCATCAACAGCAACGATGCCGACGCCTATCCGGAGGACAACTTTGCCCGCATGGTGGAGGAGGCCCGACGGGTGGGCTATCCCTTCCCCTATCTCCACGATGCCACCCAGGAGGTGGCCAAGGCGTACCGCGCCGCCTGCACTCCGGACTTTTTTCTGTTCGACCGCGACCGGCGGCTGGTCTATCGGGGCCAGTTGGACGACGCCCGGCCAGGCAAGAACGTCCCGGTGACCGGCCGCGATCTGCGCCGGGCCCTGGAGGCACTCCTGGCCGACCGGCCCGTCGAGGGGGAGCAGCAGCCGAGCATGGGCTGCAACATCAAGTGGCGGCCCGGCAATGCACCGGACTATTTTTCGGCAGGCTGATTGAAGGCGTTGGCGGGTTGGCGTTCCGGTCCGAAAGGGCAGTGCACCGGCCTGAGGATGGGGTCGTCGGTCTCGGCGGAGACCGGGTCGCAGAGGCGCTCCCTGATCTCCTCTACCTCCGTGAGGCTGGCGAAGAACAGGTCGACGATGCGTGGATCGAACATGCCGCCCCGTTCCTGGCGGATGAAATCGAGCACCCGCTCCTGCGGCCAAGCCTGCTTGTACACCCGGCCCGTGGACAGGGCATCGTAAACGTCGGCGATGGCGCTGATTCGCGCCAGGATGCTGATCTCCTCGCCCTTCAGCCCGCAGGGGTAACCGGTGCCGTCCCACCGTTCGTGGTGCTGCAGGGCGATGGTCCGGGCGCTGGCCAGCAGTTTGCGGTCCGAGATGCGCAGAATGCGCTGGCCGATGACCGTGTGATGCTTGATGACCTCGTATTCCTCTTCGGTGAGCCGGCCGGGTTTCTGCAGGATGGCGTCGGGGATGCCGATCTTGCCGACATCGTGCATGGGCGAGGCCGCCTCCAGAAGAAGAAGGTCCTCGGCGGACAGGCCCAGCTTGCGGCCGAGCAGCACCGAATAGGCGGCCACCCTGCGGACATGGTTGGCCGTTTCGTGCGAGCGGGACTCGATCACCTCGCCCAGGGTGGTGAGCAACTCCAGTTGCGTTTCGATGACCTCGCGGTTGAGGGTCAGGATCTCGGCGTTGGAGCAATTGATGGTCCGCTGGCGGATGACATTGCCGATCAACAGCGCAATGATCACCGCCAGGACGGCTATGATCGCCAGGGCAGTGAGGATGGCCGAGCGATGGGCCTCGAAGTAGGAGATCGGCCGATGGAGGATGAGGGCATCCGGCGGCAGGTCGGCGGCGGAGAGGCCGAACCGTTGCAGGGCCCGGTGGTCGTAGGTGTGCCGGTTGATGCCCTGCAGTTGGTCATAGATCGGCGGCGGATGGCCGCCTTTGAGCCGTTCGAGCAGGGTCTGGGCGCTTTTGCGGCCATGGCCGAAGGCGCTGGTCAGGCAGCCGCCGACCGTGCCCTGGCCGATTTGGAAATCCCAGGCCACATAGACCGGCACCGGCGAGGCGGCGGCCATGTCGCGGGGCATCTCCTCGGCGGCGTAGATCCGGCCGGCCGCATCCTGGAAATAGACCAGTAGATAGATCAGTTCCCCGGCGGTCCGGGTTCGGGCGAAATCGAGCAACGCTTCGCCGCTCGTCGGCTCCAGGATCTCGATCCGCACCCGGTCGGCCAAAGGGCGGGTCTGTTCGAGGAAATCCCCGCGGATGATCTGCCCGGTCAGGGTGCTGTCGATGGGCACATGGATGGTGTGGGTGTTCGGGTGCAGCCGCAGGGCGGTTTCCAGGGTCTCCCGGTGGGCGACGCTTTCGACGATGATGAAGAGATCGTCGACCGAGGGCAGCGGGCGGGGGTCGTTGATGCCGCTGGCCACCAGCGGCGTGTCGGGAAACAGCTCCTGCCGGTGGCGGGCCACGAAATCAAGGGCATGGTTGTCGGTGAGCAGAATGCCGTCGAACCGCTCGTTCCTGTATTTTTCCCGGAAAAGATCGAGCAGCCGGTCACGGTAATCGGGGGTGTCCTGGTGCTTGGCATCCATGAACTCCACCCGGTAGCGGGCCTGCACCTCCGGAGATTCGAGCACCGAGACGATGCCGGCGTGCATCTGCCGGGTCCACGAATAGTCGGGGGCATAGGAGTGGAGCACCAGCACCCGCGGCCTGTCGGGCGGTTCGACCGTGGTCGCCCATCCGTGACCGAAGGCGCACAGGATCAGCAGAACAATCAACAGGACTCCCCGCGGACAGCGTCTCGATCCGGTCATGCTGCTCAGGCCGTCCACCATCACCACCGGATTTCAGAGGTTCTTTTTCTCAAACCAGGCAAAAAGGCCGAGGCAGCCCACCCAGAACAGGGGGATCAGGACCCATTTGCCCAACCCCGTCACCTGGGGCAGATCGAGCTTGCCCAGGTCCTTCCAGGCCAGCACCGTCGATTGCATCCAGGGGAACAACTCCGCGTAGAGCGCCGCGCCGGCGATCATGCCGACAATGGCGAACAAGGCGTGCCAGCGGCCCTCGCCCAGCGCCCCGATGGAGGTGCCGGGGCAGAAACCCATGATCGCCCAGCCCGCCCCGAAGAGTGCCCCGCCAACCACGATCGCCCCGACGTTCAGTGGTTTGTGGCTCAAGGTGATGATCCCCAGGTCAACCAGCAGGTTGATCCCGACCATGCCGACCAGGATGGCGGAAAGCATGAATTTGAAAATGGTCATGTCCTTGAGGAGCATGGCACCGACCTGCTTGTCGAAGCGCAGCACCCGTCCCTTCTGGAGCAGAAACCCGAAGAGCACACCGGTCAGCAGGCCCAGCCATTGTTCGCTGTTCATGGTTATTTCCTCCTGTAGACCAAATGGGCGACCACCACGCCGACCCCGAAAAACATCGCCAGGGCCACGAAGGCGCTGGCCGACAGTTGCATCATGCCGCTCAGGCCGTGGCCGCTGGGGCAGCCGTCCGCCATCCGGGCGCCGAACATGGCGACCACCCCGCCGAGGAAGGCGCCGGCAGCCCGCTTGCCGATTGAGGGACCGAACCGCTTCTTCCAGGTGGGCGGAACATGTTCCAGACGGAAACTGCGGTCGGCAACCGAAGCGACGAGTGCGCCGAAAAAGATGCCGGACACCAGCATGAACTGCCAGTCGACGACAATCTTGGATTTGGTGAAATACACGTTACCGGCTACATGGTCCGGGGCAACGGTCCGTTCCAGAAGGCCGGCGGCACGGACAAAGGTGGTTGAAGCGCCGAGGTAGTTGGTTTTGCCCATCAAGGTCGTGGTGGCAAGGACCGAGGCCACCGCCAGCAGGCCGACCAGGGCGCCGGCCAGATAGGGGCTCCATCCATCCGATGTTTTTCTTTTGAGCATCGATTGTTCCTCCTCGTGGTTCGTTTTGGCCCGTGGCTAAGCTATTGAACTGTTCGGAACCTTCCTGCTTCCGGTCAACGGCAGGGCGGGGTGTCCTTCCTCAAGGGAAGAAAATGATCAGGTGGAAAACATAGTACGGCTTTGGAGGGGATGCAACCCTTGCCGATCAGAGGGATGCCAACAGGCTGAGCACTTCGTCGTTCGCGGGGATGTCGGCCATGGAAGTGCCGTAGGAGACAAACCGCAGCCAGCCGGACCGGTCGATGACCATCTGGGCGGGCATTCTGCCGAGCTTCAGCAGACTGACCTCCTGGCCATAGAGGTTGAGCACCCTGTGTTCAGGATCGGGCAGGCCGATGAAGGGCAGGTTCTCCCGGTGCCAGTAGTGTCGGAAGGAGGCTGCGTCCTCCGGTCCGATGACGATGATCACCGTTTCGAGAGCTGCGAATTGCTGGTAATCCCGGCGCAACTGCGCCATGTGCCGCTGGCAGAACGGTCAGAAGAAACCGCGATTGAAGACCAGGAGGACCGTGTTGCGGCCACGGAAATCGGCAAGAGACACCATGGTGCCGTTGCAGTCGGGCAGGGAGAAGAGCGGTGCCTCGGTCCGGCAGGCGAGGTGGTTCATGGCATCCCCTCAGGATCAGCTCCGATCCACCGGCAGGAAGGATTCCTTGCGTGGATCGGCCTTGATGTCGGCAAAAGTGACCACCGTGTTGCGGCCACTCCGCTTGGCCTCGAACAGGGCATGATCGGCGTTGCCCAGCAGATCCACCATGGTGGTGCCTTCGTCTGGAAACGAAGCCACCCCGCAACTGACGGTCAGCCGGATGGACAGACCCTGGGAGGCAAGAAAAGATTGGTCGGCGATGGCACCGCAGATGCGCCGGGCCAGGTCTCCCCCCATCTCGCCGTCGTGGTTGACGAGGACGAGGACGAATTCGTCGCCGCCGTAACTGACGCCGAAACTCCCCTTGGGCAGCAGGGGTTTGGCGACCCCGGCCAACTCGGCGATGGCCCGGCTGCCGTTGAGGTGCCCGTAGGTGTCGACCACCTGCTTGAATCTGTCGATATCGATGAAGGCGACGGTGACCGGTCGGTCCGGGTGTCTGTCGAGGTGGGTTTGCAGGGTTTTGTAGAGATAGCGGGTATTGTACAAGCCGGTCAGGTCGTCCAGGTAGGACAGTTCGCGGTATTTGGCCCGGCTGGCCTTCAGTTCCCGCTGGGTGGTGCACAGGGCCAGGTGGGTCCGGACCCTGGCGAGCAACTCCTCCTTGGTGGAGGGCTTGACGATATAGTCCTGGG
>JAUWAH010000331.1 GCA_030602145.1 Desulfobulbus sp. | reverse complement strand
GAAAATAATCATTCTCAGCAAGATGGCCAGCGAAGAACTGCCAGCGCCTCGGCCGAACGAGACGGGAAAAAGGACAACCGCCTGCATTTTCCCCGCATCAGTGAATGTCCCGCAGTCATCGATTACGGACCTCAACCGGTGGCGGAGGTTTATCCCAGCGCCTCCTTGATCCTGGCCATCGCCTTGACCACATTGGCTTCGGAATTAAAGGCGGACAGACGGATATAACCCTGGCCGCACTTACCGAAGCCGGCACCCGGCGTGCAGACCACCCCGGCCTTGTTCAACAGCAGATCGAAGAAGGCCCAGGAATCGGACCTGGCCTCGATCCAGACATACGGGGCGTTGTCGGCGCCGATGGTGTGGTAGCCGAGTTCGGTCATGGCCTGGCGGATGATCTTGGCATTGGCCAGGTAGCCGTCGATCAGGGCGGTGCACTGGGCCCTGCCTTCGGAGGAATAGACCGCCTCGGCAGCCCGCTGCACCGGGTAGGAGACGCCGTTGAATTTGGTGCAGTGCCGCCGGTTCCACAGCGGATGAATGGCCTGTTTGTTCCCGGCCGAATCAAAGGCCATGCACTCTTTGGGCACCACGGTATAGGCGCAGCGGGTGCCGGTGAAGCCGGCGCTCTTGGAATAGCTGCGGAACTCGATGGCCACCTCACGGGCCCCCTCGATTTCGAAGATCGAATGGGGCAGTTCGGGATCGCGGATAAAAGCCTCGTAGGCGGCATCGAACAGAATGATCGCCTTGGCGTCGCGGGCGAAATCGACCCAGCCTTTCAACTGGTCCCGGGTGATGGTCGAGCCGGTTGGGTTGTTGGGAAAGCAGAGATAGATCAGATCCACCTTCTCCTTGGGCAGGTCGGGGACATAGTTGTTGGCCTTGGTCGACTCAAGGTAGACGAGCCCTTCGTAGCGGCCATCCTTGAACACCCCGGTACGGCCGGCCATGACGTTGGTGTCGAGGTAGACCGGGTAGACCGGGTCCGGGATGGCGATCTTGGCGTCGGCGGCGAACAACTCCTGGATGTTGCCGGTATCGCACTTGGCGCCGTCGGAGACGAACACCTCGTCGGCCGCCACCTCGGCGCCTCTCGCCTGAAAATCGTGGCGGGCAATGGCCTCGCGGAGAAAGTCGTAGCCCTGCTCCGGGCCGTAGCCGCGGAACCCGGCCGCGGTGGCCATCTCGTCGACCCCCTTATGAAAGGCGGCGATGCAAGCCGGCGGCAACGGATTGGTGACGTCGCCGATGCCCAGCTTGATCACCTCGCGGTCGGGGTTGGCGGCCTGGAAGGCGGTCACCCGCTTGGCGATGTCGGAAAAGAGGTAGGAGGCCTGCAACTTGAGATAATGTTCGTTGATCCGCAGCATAGTATCTATCCTTTCTAGGGAGAACCCGCCTTGCCGGCGGGAGGTTATATGAACGATGTCGCTTCCGGCAAGTTAGGCGATGCCGGAGCACAGTACAAACTTGGTTGTGGCCGGCCAGTTTGGCCCAGCCACCTCTGGTTTATATGAAAGCGTTGGTTCCGATGGGGTTGCCATGCCGGAGTGCCGAGCTTTCATGGTTTGTTGTGGCCTGCCAATCTGATCCAGCCGTGCTGGTTAGAGGTTGACCCTGACCCGGTCGCTGAACTCGAACCCCTCGGTGGAAAAATCATAGTCCATGCGCCCGGCGTTGAGCTTCATGCCCGGGGCCGTGATGGTCACCTTGCCCGGACTGACCAGCATCTTGTCGGCATCGTCGTATTCGAGGCGCTCGGAGAGCAGGATCTGGTCCTTGGTCGGTTTGACGACCTTGACCCGGTCGGTGAGGATCAGGTGCCGTTTGTCGATCAGATAGAGCCCGCTGCGGCTTTCGATGTTGATCGGTTCCTTCTCGTCGCCGATGTATATGGCGCTGACCTCCTCCATGAGGATCTCATGCTCGCGCTCGCCGGTATAGGCCCTGGCGGCATCTATCTGCCACTCTTCCTTGCCGTTCGAGGTCATGGTGATGGCCACCGCATCCATGATGAAATTCTGCGTGGGTGATTCATCCCGGGGCTGGACCAGGTTCGGATTGTACCCTCCCCGGGGGGTGAGAAAGGCGGCCAGCGGCGGCTGCCAGAGGGGGCTGGTCACGAACAGCAGCAGCGGCAGCAGCCAGAGGAGATTACGGGGATTTCTGCTCATCTGTCGAAACGGGCCTGCATGCGGACCAGGTTGCCCTGGGCCTCGAGGATGAGGTCGCAGATCTCGCGCACCGCACCCCGGCCGCCGCCGTGCTCGGTGGTGTAATGGACCCGTCGGCGGATCTCGGCCACTGCGTTGGCCGGCGCGGCGGCAAAGCCGACCCGGTTGAGGAGCGGCAGATCCATCAGGTCGTCACCCACGTAGCCGGTCTGCGGTGGTCGCAGGCCGGTGCTCTTGAGGATGGCCTCGTAGGCGGTGAGCTTGTCCTGCTGGCCCTGAACGACATGGGCCAGCTTGAGATCGCGGCTGCGTCGCTCCACCGCCTCGGAACTGCGGGCGGTGATGATCCCCACCGCCACGCCGCTCTCCTGGAGCAGCTTGATCCCCAGGCCATCCTGGGTGTTGAAGCTCTTGGCCTCGCCGCCGCCGGAGATATAGGTGATGGAGCCGTCGGTGAGCACCCCGTCGACATCGAGCAGCAAAAGCCGGACCTGTTTCGCCCGGGCCAGGGCGGCCAGCCAGGCCGCGCTTCGCTCCGGGGATCCTTGGCGGGCCATGGCCCGGTTGCGCAGGGCCTCGGTCAGCTCGCAGTCGGTGGGGTAGATGGCCCCTCGCATGCCGCAGCCCTGATCAGCCATCGATCACTCCGGCCACCGCCCGGCGCACGGCGAGCAATTGGTTGAGCAGCGGTTCCACCTCGGCCAGGGGCAGCGAGTTGGGCCCGTCGCAGAGGGCCTTGTCCGGGTCGGGATGGACCTCGAGGAAGAGGCCGTCGATGCCCACAGCCATGGCTGCCCGAGCCAGAGGGGGGATGAACTCGCGCTGGCCGCCGGAACTGGCGCCGGCGCCGCCGGGCAGTTGGACCGAATGGGTGGCGTCGTAGACCACCGGATAACCGAAGGAGCGCATCACCGTCAGGGAGCGCATGTCCACCACTAAGTTGTTGTAGCCGAAACTGGCGCCGCGTTCGGTGAGCAGGATCCGTTCGCTGCCGGCGCCGCGCAGCTTTCCCACCGCGTGGGCCATGTCCCAGGGGGATACGAACTGGCCCTTCTTGACATTGACCACCTTGCCGGTGCGGGCGGCAGCCACCAGCAGATCGGTCTGCCGACAGAGAAAGGCCGGAATCTGGAGAATGTCGAGCACATCGGCGGCCATCTCCACCTGGGCCGGTTCATGGATATCGGAGACCACTGGCACCCGCACCTCCTCGCGCAACCGGCCGAGGATGCGCAGCCCTTTTTCCGGGCCCGGGCCGCGGAAGGAGTCGAGCGAGGTGCGGTTGGCCTTGTCGAAGGAGGCCTTGAACACGTACGAGATGCCGAGCCGGGCGGTGATGGCCTTCATCTCCCGGGCGATCTCCCAGGCCAGATCGCCGCTCTCGAGCACGCAGGGACCGGCGATGAGCAGCAGCGGCGCCCCGGGCCCGATGCGGATGGGTCCGGCGGGGGTGGAGGTCAGTTCAACGGTGGCCACCATATCAGGACCTGCCTCCCTTGCCGTGGCTGATCGCCGCCTTGATGAAATCGCGGAACAGGGGATGCGGCTGCATCGGCTTGGACTGGAACTCGGGGTGGAACTGGCAGCCGAGGAACCAGGGGTGATCGGCCAGTTCGATGATCTCCACCAGGCTGCCGTCCGGCGAGGCGCCGCTGACGATCAGGCCGGCCTCCTCCAGTTGCGCCCGGTAGGCGTTGTTGAACTCGTAGCGGTGGCGATGGCGCTCGCTGATCTCCTGTTTGCCATAGGCGGCGGCGGCGAAGGTCCC
>JAUWAH010000177.1 GCA_030602145.1 Desulfobulbus sp. | reverse complement strand
GCACACCCGCGCGGTGCGCAATCTCAGGCGCAGGGGCGGTTTTTGGCCCGGGTAGACAGCGATGCCATCGGGGTCGGCCTGGCCGCCGGCCAATTCGATGATCAGATTGACAGCTCGCTCCAGGGCGCTGTCGGCCAGGTTGGGATCGACACCGCGTTCGAACCGGTAGGAGGACTCGGAGGGAATGCCAAGTTTCTGGGCAGTGCGACGGATGGAAACCGGATTGAAGCAGGCCGATTCGAGCAGGATGGTGGTGGTCGAACCGGTGATCTCGGTATCCAGTCCCCCCATGACTCCGGCTACGGCCACCGGCCGCTCGCCATCGCAGATAAGCAGCATCTCAGGATCAAGCTGCCGCTGGCTGCCGTCAAGGGTGGTCAGGTCGGTTTCCGCGTTTGTTGGACGGCGAACAATGATTGCTCCTCCCTTGAGGGTGGTGAAATCAAAGGCATGCATCGGTTGCCCGGATTCGAGCATGACGTAGTTGGTGATGTCGACGATGTTGTTGATCGGCCGCATGCCGACGGCGCTCAACCGTTGCTGCATCCATAGAGGCGAGGGGCCGACGGTGACATTGGTCAGTCGGCGCGCTGTGTAGCGGGGGCACAGTTCGGGCTCCTCGATGACCACCCGGTACCCGATTCCGTTCCCGGTCAAAGGTGTCACCGAGGGAACCAGCGGACTGAGGACCCCCTTGGCAAAGCTGCCGACCTCACGGGCAATACCGCGTACGCTGGCGCAGTCGGGGCGGTTAGGTGTCAGGTCGACCTCGATGACCGTGTCGCGCAGTCCCAGGGCGTCTACCAGGGGAACTCCGGCGGAGAGGGCGCCGTCAAGCTCCATCAAGCCCTGATGGTCACTGCTCAACCCCAATTCCCGTGCCGAGCAGAGCATGCCGGCAGAGGCCACCCCGCGCACCTTTGCCTTCTTGATCTTGGTGCCGTCGGGCAGTCTGACGCCGGGTTTGGCGATGGCGGTGATCATGCCGGGACGGACATTGGGGGCTCCGCAGACAACCTGGATGGTTTCGCTGCCCGTATCGACCGAGCAGACGGTGAGCTTGTCGGCATCGGGATGCTTGTCGACCGTAACGACCCTGGCGGTGGTGATCGCCTCCAGGCCGACGGACAATTCGGTAACACTGTCCACCTCAAGGCCCAGCATGGTGAGGTTGTCGGCGATATCGGTCGCGGTCAGGCCGTCGGTGGCGATGAATTGGTTGAGCCAGCTCAGCGTGAATTTCATGGATTCATCCCTGCAACATTGGAACTGCGGTGTGGTATCCGCCGGGCGGCGGCATATGGCCGGCGTCCGGTGCTACGCCGCTCTTCGCCGGCGCGCCCGCCGGATAAAAAAGAGGAACGGTCACTCGGCGAGAAACCGTTCCTGGTTCAGTCGGCGCCGCTTTCTTCCCCGCATCCATCTGCCGGATCCGTTCACATTTGGAGAGGATGCGCTGGTGGACTAGAACTGAGAGAGAAAGCGGAGATCGTTTTCGTAATACAGTCGGATATCGTCAATGCCGTACTTCAGCATGGCAATGCGTTCCACGCCCAGGCCAAAGGCGAATCCGGAATAGATGTCGGGATCGTACCCGACCATCTTCAGCACTTCGGGATCAATCAGCCCCGAGCCGAGGATCTCCAGCCAACCGGTACGTTTGCAGACCCGGCAGCCGCCGCCGCCGCAGATGACGCAGGCAATGTCGACTTCGGCGCTGGGTTCGGTGAAGGGAAAGAAGCTCGGTCGGAAACGCAGCGCCAGTTCCCGTTCGAACATCTTGTGGGTGAAACTGGTCAGCACCCCCTTGAGGTCGGCAAAGGAGACCTGCCGGTCGACAAGAAAGCCCTCCACTTGATGAAACATGGGGGTATGGGTGATGTCGGAATCGCAGCGATAGACTTTGCCGGGAGCGATGTAGCGCAGGGGCGGGTCCTGTCGTTCCATGATTCTCGCCTGCATGGGCGAGGTGTGGGTCCGCAGCAGGATCGATTCCGTGACATAGAAGGTATCGTGCATGTCACGGGCCGGATGATGCTTGGGGATGTTGAGGGCTTCGAAGTTGTAGTAGTCGGTCTCGACATCGGGACCTTCGGCGACCGCAAAGCCAAGCCCTTCAAATATGGAGCAGATTTCCTCCATCACCTGGGTGACCGGATGCAGTTTGCCAAAGGGGAGATACCGGCCCGGCAGACTGTAATCGAATCCTTCCATCCCGGTGGCGCTCCGGGCGGCGAACAGATCCTTTTTCTCCTCAAACAGGGCTTCGATACCCTGTTTGACATCGTTGGCCAGTTGCCCGAGACGCGGCCGTTCCTCTGCCGGCACCTTACCCAGTTGCCGGAGTACACCGGTCAGCAGCCCGCCTTTGCGGCCGAGATATTTGACCCGAAAGGCCTCAAGCTGATCGGAGCCGGCCACCTGGGCCAGCGTCTCCTCGGCCTCCTGCTTGAGCCTGAGCAGCTCCTGTTCCATGACGGCGGATCAGTTGGCCTGGCCGGTTGCCCTGACCACGGCGGTGAAGGCGCTCGGATCAACGATGGCGAGGTTGGAAAGCACCTTGCGGTCCAATTCGATCGAATTTTTGGCCAAGCCACTAATCAACCGGCTGTAGTTGGTCCCGTTCATCTTGGCAGCCGCGTTGATACGGGCGATCCACAGCTGTCTGAATTCACGTTTTTTGACGCGACGATCCCGGTAAGCGTAGCAGAGGGCGCGATCCACTGCTTCCGCGGCGGATCTGAACAGGCGGTGCTTGCCGCCACGAAAGCCTTTGGCCAGACTCAATACTTTATTTCTTCTGCGGCGCGCTTTGAAGCCGCGGGTTACACGAGGCATTGTTCTCTCCGTTCAAACTGTTGGTTCTGATCAACCTTGCAGGGGCAGATGGTTGCCGTCTGTCACATGTAGGGCAGCATACGGCGGACGGCACGCTGATCGACTTCAGCGATCAAGGTCGTCTTACGCAGGTTCCGTTTCCGTTTGGTGGACTTCTTGGTCAGTATGTGCGAGGAGTACGCCTTGGCGCGGCGAATCCGACCGCCGCCGGTTGCTTTAAACCGTTTGGCTGCCCCTCTGTTGGTTTTCATTTTCGGCATGGTTGGGCTCCTTGCATCACACCGGCCAGACAGCGGCCGGTATGGGTGATTGGTAATAGAGATGGTACGGTTTGCTCAGGCTTTCGGACCGACAAACATAACGAGCTGTCGACCTTCCATCTTGGGTTCCTGGATAATCACGCAGTCTTCACGCAGTGTGTCGGCGATTTTGGTCAAGGCGTCAAGTCCAATGGTCTGCGCGTAGATGATTTCGCGGCCGCGAAATCGCATGGTTACCTTGACCTTGTTTTTCTCTGCCAGGAATTCCTTAATCTTTCGTATCTTGAAGGCGAGATCGTGCTCCTCGGTCTTGGGCCGGAACTTGATCTCCCTGGTTTCGATGACGGTCTGTTTCTTCTTGGCTTCCTGCTGTTTTTTCTTCAGCTCATAACGGAATTTATCGAAGTTCATGATCCGGCAGACCGGCGGATCGGCCTTGTCGGAAACTTCGACCAGATCGAGTCCCTGTTCCTGGGCGATTTCCAGAGCCGCTCTGGCGCTGACGACGCCGCGCTGGCTTCCGTCGGAATCGATGAGCCGCACCTCGCGGTAATCGATATCCTCGTTGATTTTGATCTTCAGTTCCTGCTGAGTGGAAGGTTTCCTGCTGCTGCCTCGTTTCTTAATGTTCGTTCCTCCTGTTGTCGTTACGGATCAGGCCATGCAGCGGGCACATTCGTCGATAACGAGATCGACGAAAGCTTCGGGAGTCATGGCCGGTAGGTTCTTGCCATCGCGCATTCGCACAGTGACGGTGCCTTCCTCCTTCTCGCGCTCGCCGACGATGAGCATGTACGGCACCTTCATCAATTGAGCCTCGCGGATCTTGTAATTCAGCTTCTCGTTGCGGACATCCTTTTCAATACGGATACCGCGGCCGCGCAGGAGGGTGTAAACTTGGTCGCAGTAGGCGGCCTGGTCGTCGGTGATGTTCATGAGCCGAACCTGTTCGGGCGCCAGCCACAGGGGGAAGGCGCCAGCGTAGTGCTCGATGAGCACACCGATGAACCGTTCCAGGGAGCCCATCAGGGCGCGATGGATCATGATCGGCTGGTGGTCGTTGCCGTCATCGCCGGTATAGGCCATCTTGAACCGTTCCGGCAGATTGAAGTCGACCTGGATGGTAGAGCATTGCCAGGAACGGCCCAGTTGGTCCTTGATCTTGATGTCGATTTTCGGACCGTAAAAGACACCTTCGCCGGGATCGATCGCATAGGCAAGCCCTTTTTTCTCCAAGGCCTGCTTCAGGGCCAGGGTCGACAACTCCCAATGGTCGTCGGAACCGACATATTTTTCAGGACGCGTGGAGAGATAGACATCATACTGATCGAAACCGAAGGTCTTGAGGATGTGCAGGTTCAGATCGATGATGTTGAATATCTCCTCTTCCAACTGATCGGGCCGGCAGAAGATATGGGCGTCGTCTTGGGTAAACCCACGGACCCGCATCAGACCGTGCAGCGCCCCGGTCCGCTCGTAACGGTAGACCGTACCCAGTTCGCACCAGCGTATGGGAAATTCCCGGTAGCTGTGCGGTTCGGCGTTGTAGACCCCGATATGGAACGGGCAGTTCATGGGCTTCAATTGATACTGCACCTCGTCGATCTCCATGGCAGCGTACATGTTTTCGCTGTAGAAATCGAGGTGACCGGAGGTCTTCCACAGATCCTGGCGGGCGATATGCGGGGTGTAGAGCAGTTGATAGCCGTTACGATAGTGCTGATCCTTCCAGTAATCCTCGATCAGGCGGCGGAGCAGGGCACCGCGCGGCTGCCAGAGGATGAGGCCCGGACCGATCTGGTCCTGGATGGTGAACAGGCCCAGTTGCTTGCCCAGACGGCGATGGTCGCGCTTGCGGGCTTCTTCCAGGCGGTCGAGATACTGCTGCAGCTCTTTCTTGTCGGCAAAGGCCGTGCCGTAGATACGGGTGAGCATCTGCCGTTTTTCATCGCCCCGCCAGTACGAACCGGCTACCCGGAGCAGCTTGAAGACCTTGATCCAGGAGGAGTCCGGCACATGGGGACCGCGGCAGAGGTCGACGAACTGGCCGTGGGTGTACAGGCTGACCGTGTCCGCCTCCATTTCGGCCAACAACTCGACCTTGTAGGGTTCGTTCAACTGTTTAAAGAAGTTGATCGCTTCCGCCTTGGTCATTTCCTGCCGGACAAAGGGGAGGCGGGCCTCGGCCAGTTCGGCCATCTTGCGCTCGATCTGCTCGAACTCTTCAGGAGAGAAGGGTTTGTCCCGGTCGAAATCGTAGTAAAAACCCTCCTCGATGGCGGGACCGATGGCCACCTTGACCCGGTCGCCGTACAACTCCTTGACGGCCAGGGCCATGATGTGGGCGGTGGAATGGCGCAGAATGTCCAGCCCTTCCTCGGAGTGAACAGTGACCGGCTCCAGCACCAGATCGGCATCAACAGGCGTCGACAGGTCCAGCAGGACACCGTTGGACTTGACGGCGACGATTTGCCGTCGCTGTTTACCGGAAACCAGTTCCTTGAGTGTTTCCGCCACGGAAGTACCGCTCGGAAACGACTTACTTTCACCACCTTGTAAGGAAACTGTTCTTGCCGTCATCGTGCCCTTAAAAAGGAAAGGCTAATGAGCAGAAGGGGTCTTCTGCATCCTAGCCTTTGGGAAAATTGGTAGGCGCGGACGGGGTCGAACCGACGACATCTACCACGTCAAGGTAGCGCTCTCCCACTGAGCTACGCGCCT
>JAUWAH010000121.1 GCA_030602145.1 Desulfobulbus sp. | reverse complement strand
CCGCAGCACCTGATCGAACAATGGGTGGAAAACAACACCATCAATTTCCCAAAAAACTGCCGCCCCCTGACCTCAAATCAGCGATTGATCGTGCTCGCCGGCAGCAACGACATTCTGCTCGACAAAACCATCACCCTGTTCAACCGTTCCTTTTCCGGCCATCTGGCCGTGTTTGCCAACATCGGCAGCATGGGCGGTGTTCAAGCCCTGCGCAACAACCTCTGCCATATCGCCGCCAGCCACCTCATCCAGGACGACGAAGCCGATTACAATTTCCAGTTTGCCGCCCAGGAATTCGAACATATGCCGGTGGTGGTCAACCTCTGCCGCCGCTTGCAGGGCTTGATTGTCCGCAAACATAATCCGCTCGGCATACTCTCGGTGGCCGATCTTGACCGACCGGGCCTGCGGTTGGTCAACCGCTCGCTCGGTACCGGCACACGCCTGCTCCTTGATCGCGAACTACAGAAAGCTGGTCTTCGCGGAGATAAGATCATCGGGTATGAGTACGAGGTAGCCCGCCACATGGATGTCGGCTTGGAGGTCCTGGCCGGCCGGGCCGATGTCGGCCCTGGCATCGAAGCGGTGGCCGGTGCCCTGGATGTTGACTTCATTCCCTTGCGCTGGGAGCGGTTCGATCTGTTGGTCTCCAAGGAAGTCTTTTTCGAGCAAGCGATCCAGGCTTTTTTCGGCCTGCTCCAATCCGATCCCTTTAAGGAAATTGGCCACTCCATCAAAGGATACGACCTGAGCATGGCTGGCAAAATCGTTTTTCAGGAAGGTCAGTAACATTTATGAGCGGCGGTGTTGTCGCCCTGAACACAACCGGAGGGACATGTATGAACATTGGCAAAAGTGGAATTATCGGCTTGGCAATGATCTTTTTGACCGGCGGCTCAGCCATAGCCCAGGACAAGACTATCAAGATCTCAACCACCACCTCCACCCAGGATTCGGGACTGCTTGACGTTCTTTTGCCTGCCCTGGAAAAGGACACCGGCATCCAGGTCAAGGTGATCGCCAAGGGAACGGGGGCCGCCATCCGCGACGGCATCGACGGCAATGTGGACGCCATCTTCGTCCACGATACCGCCCGGGAAGAGTCCTTTGTCAAGGATGGTTATGGCACCAAACGCTATGCGGTGATGCATAACGATTTCATCCTGGTTGGCCCGGCCGCCGACCCCGCCAAGATCAAGGGCACCGTCGAGGGAGCGGAAGCTGTGAAGAAAATCGCTGCTGCCAAAGCCACCTTTGTTTCCCGCGGCGATGATTCCGGTACCCACGCCAAGGAACAGGAACTGTGGAAGGCGTCCGGCCTGCCCCTGGATACCATCACCTCCTCTTTGGAAAAGGATGGCAAGCAGATTCCGGTTACATCGGTGCATCCGGCCGGTGCAAAGGACTGGTACCTGTCCGTGGGACAGGGCATGGGCAAGACCCTGACCCTGACCGACGAAAAACAGGCCTATACCCTGGCTGACCGTGGCTCCTTCATCAAATATAAATATGGACGGGAAATACCGATTCACCTCGAAATCCTCTGCGAGGGCGGCAACCAGTTGGCCAACCCCTACGGCTTCATCCCGGTAAGTCAGGCCAAGCATCCCCACGCCAAGACCGACCTGGCCGAGCAGATGGCCCGGTGGCTGGTCTCGACCAAGGGACAGCAGGTGATAGCCGACTACAAGCTCCATGGCCAACCGCTCTTTTTCCCGGATGCCAAGTGAATGAAGGTCCCGCAAAAAGTCGATTTCTGTCATTTCGAGGAGTGCAGCGACGAGAAATCTCTCTATTATTCCTGAGATTTCTCGCTACGCTCGAAATGACAAAATGGCTGTTTTCCGACTCTTTACCAATGCATCAGTGATTGAAAAACATGAGAAGAACGAAAGGACGACATGATCGATTTCGGGTAACGGCGACGCAGGTTGTCGGCTACCCCGAGCCCCTGTTCCCCTGCCATGTCCTTTTTCGTTGACAGTTTCATCGCCGCCGGCCGGCTGGTATGGGCCCTCGACCCGGAGTTGCTGACCATTGTCCAAGTGTCGATGACGGTCAGCTGCCTGGCGACGGTCCTCGCCGCCCTGACAGGCATCCCGGCGGGATTCGCCATCGCCCAGGGCCGTTTTGCCGGCAAGCGAATAGTCATCACCCTGCTCAACACCCTCCTCGCCCTGCCCACTGTGGTCATCGGCCTGTTCGTGTACGTCTTCATTTCAAGGCGAGGCATTTTCGGTCCGCTCGACCTGCTCTACACCCAGAAGGCCATGGTCATCGGCCAGTTCATCCTCATTCTGCCGCTGATCATGGCCCTGACCATTGCCGCCGTCAGCCGGGTTGACGAACGCTACCGGACCACGGCCCTGACCCTGGGGGCCAACGGGTGGCAAACCGGGCTGGTGGTGCTGCGCGAGGCTCGCTTTGCCATCGTGGCCGCCGTTATCTCCGCCTTCGGCCGGGTTATCTCCGAAATCGGCATCTCGATGATGCTTGGCGGCAACATCAAGGGATTCACCCGCACCATGACCACGGCCATGGCCCTGGAGTACGACAAGGGCTCCTTCACCCTGGCCGTGGCCCTCGGCCTGGTGCTGATGGCCATCAGCCTGGGGGTCAACGTTCTCTTCAACCTGGTCCAGGGCAGAAGCGGCCGATGATCCTTTATGCATTGCGGGACATTGTCCAACGCTACAACGGCCGCACGGTGCTGGATATCGATCATCTGACCATCGAAACCGGTCGCATCCATGCCCTGCTCGGAGCCAACGGGGCCGGCAAATCAACCCTGCTTCGCGTGCTTGCCTTCCTGGAAGAGCCTGCCCGCGGGACTGTGTTCTTTTCCGGTGCGCCGGTGGAGTATTCGCCGACCCGTCAGCTTGCCCTGCGTCGGCGAGTGGTCCTGATCGACCAGCACCCAATCATGTTTTCGACCACCGTTGCCAAGAATATCGAATTCGGACTCACCATCAGGAAGATCGACCAAGAGACGCGCCGACGCACCATCGACCAAGCCCTGGCCATGGTCGGGTTGAGCCGTTACCGGCAAACACGCGCCCACGAACTTTCCGGCGGCGAAACCCAGCGGCTGGCCCTGGCCCGGGGGCTGGCGCTTGCCCCGGAGGTGCTGCTCTGCGACGAACCCACGGCCAGCGTCGACGCGGAAAACCAGGTCATCATCGCCGACCTGCTGCGACGGATCAACGCCGAGTTGGGCACCACCATCGTCTTCACCAGCCATGACCGGATCCAGGCCGCAACCCTGGCCCATCACACCCTGGTCCTGGCGGGCGGACGGCTGATCGATACCGGTGCCGACAACGTCTTTGCCTGCATGGCCCTGCCGCAACCGGACGGCAGCCTGTTGTATCGGCTGGCCGGCAACCTGGACATCAGGGTCAACGACGGTCAGCGGCCACCACCAGGCCCGGCGACCTCCGGACACATCGCCATCGATCCATGGCAGATCGACCTCCAGTGGCCAGCGTCAGCCTGTGGTGACGGACCAGGCAAGCCCCTGGCCGGCACGGTCACGGCCATCCTGGCCGAGGGCGGCCACATCCGGGTGGAGATCAACATCGGCGTGCTCCTGGTGGTCCGCCTGCGTGGTGACGTCTACAGATTGCTCTTGCCCGCCGTCGGCGAATCCATGCTGGTTCGACCAGCCGCTGCCGGCTGCTCTTTCCACCCCTCCTGATCGACCAGGCGCGGAGACGACCCATCTGCGGATGACCGGGAAAAACTGTTGACTTCCACCGGCCTGTTTTGTACCTCCCATGATCAAGAGTATCCCCGGATGCAGGTGACCCGGCACCGCACAGGCCGGGTCATGCCACCATCCTCCACATCCTCCTTCCTGCCGCCAACCCTTTAGCCATCATCTTGCCACTCCATGCCAATCAACCACCTGACCGCCGCCGATCTGCGCCTCACCATCGATCCCGATTCGCTTGGTTTTGCCGACACCTCGCACCTGGTCACCCATCCTCTCTCCTGGATCGGTCAGGAACGGGCGGAAATCGCCGCCTCGTTCGGCCTGGACATGGAACAGTCGGATTACAACCTGTTCGTTCTCGGCGAAGTCGGCAGCGGCCGTTCATCCCTGCTCAAACAGGGTATGCAGGCCATCGCCGGCCAGCGGCCCGTTCCCCCCGATCTCTGTTATCTCTACAACTTCGATACTCCGGAACGGCCCAAGGCCCTGCGGTTGCCCGCCGGCCAGGGCAAGGTGTTCAGACAGCGGATGGAGCGCATGGTCAAAACCCTGCTGACCGACATCCCCCAGTGCCTCAACGGCCCGGATTACAAGGTCGAAAGCGAACGCATCATTCAATCCTTCAAGCACAAGGAGGCCAAGGCCTTCGCTGAACTCGACGCCTTTGCGGAAGCACGTCAATTCACCATGCGGCGGGAATCCGGCACCATCCTCTTCACCCTGCGCGGCCCCGACGGTCATGCCATGCCGGAAGAGGCGATGCTTGCCCTGCCCAAGGAACAGCGTCAGGAGATCGACCGGGCGGAACAGGACCTGCTCGCCGCCATCAACCGCTATTTCGAGACCACCAGGCCGCTGGAACAGGCCATGGAAGAGGCCCTGGCCCAACTCCGCCGCCAGGTTGTCGAGCCGCTGCTTGATCGGGAATTTGACACCCTCCGGGGCGGTGTCCGGCACCAGGACGGGGATGCGGATAAATTCGAGACCTATGTTCGTCAGGTCCGCAGCGACATGCTCGACAACCTGGAGTTGCTGCAACCCGCCGAATCCGAGGACGAGGAACGCAAGGAGGTGCTGCATACCGTGCTGGCCCGTTACCGGATCAACCTGATCGTCGACAACGACGGTTTGACCGGGGCCCCGGTGATCATCGAGGACAACCCCCTGTTCCGCTCACTGTTTGGCAGCATCGAGTATCAAACCGAAAACGAGGTCCTGGTCACCGACTTCACCCGCATCCGCGCCGGCAGTCTCCACAGGGCGCATGGCGGCTTTCTCATGCTCCATCTCCGCGACCTGGTCACCGACGGTCTGGTCTGGGAAAAACTGCGCCGTTTTCTCCGCAGCGCTCAACTGCAGATCGAAGAGCCGGGCACGGCATTTGCCCCCATTGCCGCCGTCTCCCTTTCCCCTGAACCGGTCGATCTCAACGTCAAGATCGTGCTGATCGGCTCCCGTTCCCTCTATTACGAACTGCAGGACGGCGACCCAGAATTCGCCCGCCGGTTCCGGGTGAAGGTCGATTTTGCCGACCGTTTCGTGGCCAGCGACTCCGGCCGCCACGCCTCGTCCGTGTTCGTGGCCCACACCTGCCAGCGCCTCGGACTCCCCCACTTTTCCGCCGCCGCCGTGGCTCGTCTGCTGGAACAGGGGCATCGGGAGGCCGAGGATCAAGGCCGGCAGAGTGCCCTCTTCGGCCAGACCGAATCCCTTATCATGGAGTCTGCCACCCTGTGCAAAGGCCGCGCCCGGTGCCTGGTGACCGCAGAAGATGTCGAAGCTGCCCTGAAGGCACGAAGGCTGCGTCACGACTACCCCGAGCAGCGCGTCCGCGAGGCCATCGCCGAAGGCGATGTGCTTATTTCGGTCGACGGTGTCCGGGTCGGCCAGGTCAACGGCCTGAGCGTGGTCGATCTTGGGGATCACCGCTTCGGCTATCCGGTCCGGGTCACCGCCCGCACCTATGCCGGCGAAGAGGGACTGATCAACATCGAACGCGAAGTCGCTTTGTCCGGCCCCATTCACGACAAGGGCGTCTTCATCCTCCACAGTCATCTCTCCGCCCTGTTCGCCCGCAATGCACCCCTGGCCCTCAACGCCTCGATCGTTTTCGAACAGGAATACGGCGGCATCGAGGGTGACTCGGCCTCCTGCGCGGAATTGTACGCCATCCTCTCCTCCCTTGCCGGAGTGGGCATCAGGCAGAACATCGCCGTCACCGGAGCGCTCAATCAGCATGGCGAGGTGTTGCCGGTGGGTGGTATCAACGAAAAGATCGAGGGATTTTTCCAGGTCTGCGCCGAAGCTGGCCTGGATGGCAGCCAGGGGGTGCTCATTCCCCAACGTAACCGCCGCCATCTGATGCTCTCCCCGGAGGTGGTCGACGCCGTGGCCCGGGGGCTCTTCCACATCCACACCATGACCGAAGTGGACGAAGGGTTGGCAATGCTCACCGGCCTGCTCGCCGGGCGCCCAGGCAAGAGCGGCCTTTACCCGCCCGGCAACCTGCTCCACCTGGCCCAGAAAACCTTGCAGGCCTTTCGCCGCGCCTGTCAGGTGCATGATCATCGCGATACGGAAAAACGGCACCCGCGCGCCAAATCCGATCATGACTGCTGAACAAGGCGGTAGGACATCCCCGGACTGAGGCGTGCCGAACCGTCCGTCTATGTCCCGCACCGCGGCAATGGCATTCTCTTTTTGCAGCGATGGAAAGAGGTCATCGACAAATTTCCAAACAGGATCGAGGGTTGGCACCTTGCATCAAGATTATTTATTGTTAGGTCATGCAAAATAGATTTTCTTTTTAGGATGAAATTTTGTAGATATAACAGTCACTTTTAAGTTATTCTTGGCAAAGAGATGTTTTTTGATCAATTTTATTGATCAAAAATACAGCCAGGCCTATCCTGCCGAACCTTGGCGAGAACAATAAGGTTGTTTTGCAGAGATATCGCCCGGAACATGAAAAATAACCGGCAGCAATGGTTGTCTTTGCGCCCCTTCTTGAAGCCGGCACAAAGTATCAATCAAATTGACAACATTGTCGCTCGACTGACCTAAAGCGACAGGCAAGGGCAGCTTCCAACACGAGGTGGATGATGAAAGAAACCAAATACAGCATTTGCGGAATGTGTGCGGTCCGCTGTCCGGTGACCGTCCAGGTCGACAACGGCAAACCGGTGTGGATCGAAGGCAACAGCCATGACGGTGGCATGGGCAAAAGCCTGTGCGCCAAGGGCGGAGCCGCCTTTGCGCAGCGTTCCGACCGGCAGCGGCCAACGACGCCCCTGCTGAGGCGTGGCGAACGCGGAGCCGGGGAATGGCGGGAAGCCTCCTGGG
>JAUWAH010000457.1 GCA_030602145.1 Desulfobulbus sp. | reverse complement strand
GGGTGAGTTCGGCCGTGCTCCGCACTCCCCGGGCCGCCTGGCTACGGGCCAACTGCAGGGCCGTGGACAGGCTGAGCGCAGCCGGACGGTTGGCCGGATCGAGGTTGGCGTTGCGCGAACTCATGGCCAATCCGTCGGCTTCGCGGACGATGGGATGGCCGACGATCCGGACCGGCAGATTGAGATCGGCCACCAGTCGGCGGATGATCGCCAGTTGCTGGTAATCCTTCTCACCGAAGACCGCCACGTCGGGCAGGACAATGTTGAACAGCTTGGTGACCACCGTGGCCACTCCGGCGAAATGGACCGGGCGGCTCAGTCCGCACAGATGGGTGGCCAGATGCTTGACCCGCACCTCGGTTTGAAAACCCGGCGGGTACATCAGCCCCGGCGTCGGGGCGAAGACCGCCGTCACCTTTTCCCGACTGACCAGGTCCATGTCGCGCTCGAAATCGCGGGGATAACGGTCCAGATCCTCGTTGGGGCCGAACTGGGTGGGGTTGACGAACAGACTGACCACCACCGCATCGCACAGGGCGGCCGCCCGCCGCATCAGGCTGAGATGTCCCTCATGAAAATAGCCCATGGTCGGAACCAGGGCGACGGTTTGCCCGGCGCGCACCTTTGCCCGGGACCAGGCCTGCATCTCTTCCGGCTTCTGTATGATGTCCATTATTTTTTCAACAGGTTGAGTCTCGTTTGCACCATATCCCGGACCGGATCGACTCCGCCGGGAGATCCTGTCCCCTCGGTCAGTTCGAGATACTTGGCGTACATGGCCGCGGCCTCTTCCTTTCTGCCCAACTGCTCGTTGAGCCTGCCCAGGGTTCTGTAGGCATGGGGAGCAAAGCCCTCGATGGCCGCCAACTCGGTGGCCAGGGCGATGGCCTGGTCAAACTGCCCCTCCTGCTCGTGGAGCCCTGAAAGTTTGGACAAAAGCAGCGGCTTGAGATGCGCAGGCACGCCGAGCCCGCTGTTGACCTCGGCCAGCCGGGCGATGGCCTGCGGCCGTTGCCCCTCCCGCTCATCCAGCAGACCCAGTTCGATCCGGGCCCACAAACCCGAAGGGGTCGACCCGTACTCCCGGACCACCTCTTCCAGCAACCGTCGGTTGTCCTGCTTGGCGGCCAGGGCGGCATCAAGGGCGGAAGCCCCTTTGGTGGCCGCGTGGTCGCGGTAGGTGCTGTAGGCGGCAGCAGCCACAGCCAGGATCACCAGCGCCGAAAAGCCCATCCAGATGGCCTGCTGATACCTGCGGATAAAACGAACGACATTCGGAGGAAGATTGAACTGTTCCAGCAGGCCCACGGGGGTGAGAGGCTGGAGTTTGATGGCGTCCCGGTCAAGGGTGTTCTGTTCGGCCATGCGGCTTGTACTCCCTGGTCGAAGGATGGTAAGGTATTTCCGGCGTGGAGGTGGTCTCTGGCTGTCCCCGCGAGGCGTGCCGGCAATGAACCGTTGCGCGCAGATGGTCCGCACGGTAGAAAAGACCAACCCTGTCGGCGTTGCCCGCCGCGGCAGGGTGCCCGATTATACCCCGGCGACAAAAAAAAGCATCAGACATTCCATGGAAAAAAAGCAAAAAAAACTCGCCCCGTCGACTGCTGAATCGGTCCATCGGCTTCCGAACGCCACACGCCATGGATGACCGATCCGTTCTCACCGTCACCGAACTCAACAGGACCATCCGCAGCCTGCTGGAAGGCCGGTTTCCCTTTGTCAGCGTCGCCGGCGAGATCTCCAACCTGCACAAGCCCTCCTCCGGCCACCTGTACTTTACCCTCAAGGACGCCGGTGCCCAGATCAAGGCAGTCCTGTTCAAGATGCAGCAGCGGTACCTGGCCGAACTGCCCAGAGACGGCAGGCAAGTGGTCTGTCGGGGCCGGATTTCGGTCTACGAACCGCGGGGTGAATATCAATTGATCGTCGACACCGTCGACTTCCGGGGCGCCGGCGCCATGCACCAGGCGTTCGAGGCATTGAAACGGCGGCTTGCGGCCGAAGGACTGTTCGACGAGCATCTCAAACGTTCCCTCCCTGCTTTTCCCGCCCACATCACGCTGATCACCGCCCCCGGCGGCGCGGCGGTGCACGATTTCATCCGCATCGCCACCCGCCGTTTCCCGCCGATCCAGATCGCGGTCTACCCTACGGCGATGCAGGGCGACCAAGCCGCAGCCGCCATGATCGAGGCCATCCAGGCCATCAATGCTCACGGCGCGACCGATCTGATGGTGCTCTGCCGGGGCGGCGGTTCCAGCGAGGATCTCTGGGCGTTCAACGACGAGCTGCTGGCCAGGGCCATCCGGGCCTCCGCTTTGCCGGTGGTCAGCGCCGTCGGCCATGCCATCGATTTCACCATCGCTGATTTCGCCGCCGACCTGCGCGCCCCCACTCCCAGCGCGGCGGCCGAACTGCTGGTTCCCGATGTCGCAGTGCTGCGTGACCGCGTCGAAACGCAGCGGGATCGACTGCGCAGGTCGCTGCTGCGCCGATGGGAACGGGACCAGCAACGCCTCCTGTTGGCCCGGCAGCGACTGACCATCATGCCCCGACCCGTGGAACGGTTCATGTTCCATCTCGATCAATTGGCGGGACGGCTGCAGGAATCCCTGGCCATCCGGCTGACTGCCGGCCGGCAACGGGTGGATGGAGCGGCGCTGGCCTTGGCGGGATGCAACCCCCGGCACCGG
>JAUWAH010000118.1 GCA_030602145.1 Desulfobulbus sp. | reverse complement strand
GCGGGGCAGGCGGAAAACCATGACAGCAAAATGGCGGCACTATCCGCCGCCCCCCGTGTTTACGCTATCATGGCCGCTGCGAATGAAGTTTGCAACCCGAAAATCTTGCATTTCTGGAGCGTTGCGATCGAAACGTCCGGATGGAGCGCGGTCATTCAGCACAAGCACCCTAATGAAAAAGGGCGCGCACCAACCATCTCTCTTCTTCGGCAGGTTCGTGCCAGTAAGCCATTTTGTTGTTCTTCCCGCATTGATTGGCTATACTCACCATTCATCGCCGCGCACGGCACTCATGTGTGCGTTTTCTTCCTCCCCTCGTCATAGGTGGCCTCCATGAACAGACGGCAATTCATTCGCGATGTTCTCCTCTGGTCGGCCGGCGCGACGCTGGCCATTCCCCGGTTCACCATCCTGCCCGGTTCCCTGCGCGCCGACAGCACCGCCCCCTTGCTCAGTGTGGCCAAGGGCGAGGAGTATACCGCCCTGGTGACCAGGGTGCTGCAACCGCTCGGCGGTATGGCCGGGTTTGTGCGGCCCGGCGATCGGGTGGTGGTCAAGCCCAACATCGGCTGGGACCGCACCCCTGATCAGGCGGCCAACACCCATCCCCTAGTGGTGGCGGCCGTGGTCAAACAAGCCCTTGAAGCGGGCGCCAAAAAGGTGCAGGTGTTCGACCGGACCTGCAACGAGCAGCGACGCTGCTACGCCAACAGCGGCATCGAGCGTGCCGTCCGCGATCTCAAGGATTCCCGAGCGGTGATCGAGCACATCGACCAGCGCAAATTCGTGCCTGTGGACATTGCCAAGGGCAAGGCGTTGACCCGTTGGGAGATCTACAAGGACGCCCTCGACTGCGACTGCTACATCAATGTGCCGGTGGCCAAGCACCACGGCCTTTCCCGGCTGACCCTGGGAATCAAGAACAGCATGGGCGTGATCGGCGGCAACCGTGGCTCCCTCCACCATGAACTCGGCCAAAGCCTGGCCGATCTGGCCACGGTCATCCAACCCAAGCTGACCATCATCGACGCCACCCGCATCCTGCTCAACAACGGCCCGCAGGGAGGCGACCTCAAGGATGTCCGCCGTCTCGACACCCTGATCGCTTCCGCCGACCCGGTGGCCGCCGACGCCTACGCCACCACCCTGTTCGACCTGGCACCGGAGGCCATCGAGTCCACCGTGGCCGCCCACAAGATGGGCCTGGGCGAGATGGCACTCGATCGGATCCGGGTGATGGAAGCCTGATGGCCGGTTTGGCTTTTCTGCGCAGGCCGTCCGTTTGGCGCAAGGCAGGCCAACTCCTGTTTTTTTTGCTCTTCGCCGTTCTCTTCATTAAGACCGATTACGGCGGGGTCGACGAACTCCCCTGGGCGGTCAACCTGCTGTTCCGCCTCGATCCCTTCCTGGCCGCCGCCGCCATGCTGGCTGCCAAGACGGTGATCGTGCTCATGCTGCCGGCGCTCTTCACCCTCGGTCTCACCCTGCTCTTCGGCCGGTTCTTCTGTGGCTGGGTCTGCCCCATGGGGACCTTGATCGACGGCTGCCGTCGTCTGGTCAATGCTCCCCTCACCCTCCCCCAACCACGGCGTCGGCTGATCAAATACCTGCTGCTCCTTTTTCTCCTTGCCGCCGCCGCCTTCGGCCTGCCCCTGGCCGGTTACCTCGACCCCTTCTCCATCCTGGTCCGCGGCCTCACCTTTGCGGTCCATCCGGCCCTCGACCATGCCGCCACCACCCTGTTCACCTGGACCTATCTGCAGGCTCCGGCCTGGGTCAATGCCATCACCGAACCGATCTACAGTCTGTTGCAGCGTTTCCTGCTCCCCTTCGGTGACAAGGTGTACGGGCTGTCCGTTTTCTCCCTGGTGCTGCTGCTCACCGTGCTGGCGCTGAGCCGGATCGAACGCCGTTTTTTCTGCCGCACCCTCTGCCCGCTCGGCGCCCTCCTGGCCCTGACCGCCAGGTTTTCCCCCTTGCGGCTTGGCGGCGGTTCGGCGGAATGCGGCCGCTGCACCCAGTGCCAGACCGTCTGCCCCATGGGTGCCATCGATGCACAACGGATCGTTGACCCCGCCGAATGCACCCTCTGCCTGGATTGCCTGACCACCTGCCCCCGCAATCGCATCCACTTCGGCATGCTCCACAACAACCGCTCCCGGCCGGCCATCGACCTGTCGCGCCGAACAGTGCTGACCTCCCTGGCCGCCGGCGCCCTGGCCCCCTTGGCCCTGCCGACCCGACCTCTGGCCCGGCAGGCCGATCCGACCCTGATCCGCCCTCCTGGAGCCCTTGCAGAACCTGACTTCCTCGGTCTCTGCGTGCGCTGCGGCGAATGCATGAAGGTCTGCATCGGCAACGCACTCCACGCGGCCTGGCTGGAGGCCGGTTTCGAGGGGATGTTCACGCCCCGGCTCATCGGCCGTCTCGGTTACTGCGAATACAATTGCACCCTCTGCGGCCAGGTCTGCCCCACCGGCGCGCTCCGTCGACTGGACGTGGCGGAAAAACGGACCGTGGTCCTCGGTCTGGCCTATTTCGACAAAAACCGGTGTCTGCCCTTTGCCACGGGAACCCCCTGCATCGTCTGCGAGGAACACTGCCCGACCCCGGACAAGGCGATCAAGTTCCGCGAGGTCGAAGTGATCAACGCCAGGGGGGAAACAGTCCTGGTACGGCAACCCTATGTGGTGGAATCGCTGTGCATCGGGTGCGGTATCTGCGAAAACAAATGCCCCATCGACGGTGCGGCGGCGATCCACGTCACCTCGGCGGGCGAAAGCCGTCATGCCGACATATCGATGCGGGGCGGTTACTGACCGACCCTGGAAGGATCGGGGAAGCGGATTGGTCGATCTGCGCAAGGATACCGCCCGTGGTCTTGACGAACAGGCAGAACAAGGCAGCATGCCCCATAAAAAAGGAGTGGCCGACAGGCAGAGCACCCTGCCATCGCACAGCAGAAACAAGGGGTAGTTGAGGAGGGGAAGGGAGGAGACGGCGCCGATCGGTCAAATCATTGGGGCCGTCTCTGCGGATTCAAGACAGCAGGGTGACGATCCGCTGCTCGATCTCCGCCCGGGGAACGGCACCGACCACCTGGTCGACCAATTGGCCGGCCTTGAAAAACAAGAGGGTCGGCACCCCCCTGATGCGGAAACGGGCGGCGGTCATCTGCTGGCTGGTGGTATCGAGTTTGAAGACCAGCAGGCGACCTCCATATTCGCGGGCCAGTGTTTCAATCACCGGAGCGAGCGTGTGGCAGGGGCCGCAGGTGGGTGAGTACAGATCGACCATGACCGGCAGGACCGACTGCTCGACCAAGCGTTGAAACTGAGTGTCGGTCAAGGGGTTGACCAGTCCGGAACGCGGCTCTCCGGCCAGGGATTGCCTACATCGACCGCATTTGGGCGTGAGATGGCCTTTGTCGGCCGGTATCCTGTTCTTGGCCCCGCATCCGGGGCACACGATCACCTGGGTCATATTGTCCTCCTTGCGAGACTGAAATGCTTCGCCGGGCAAAAAAGAAGGCGGTTGATCACTGGTAACCCGATGGTCACCAGCGGTCAACCGCCAAACTCTTGCAAGTGGTCGGGAAGAGAGGATTCGAACCTCCGACCCCAGCGTCCCGAACGCTGTGCTCTACCAGGCTGAGCCACTTCCCGAACCGATCATTGTGTTAAAACATGGGCATCCGTGCGATGCGGCTACCCATTTAGCATGGTTTTTTCTCCCTGTCCAGCCCTTTTCCACCGGGATGAAAAACTTAAGTCCCGTTAGCTCGGTCAAGGTGCGGAACGAAGATCCGGCACTCTCTGTTGCTTGAGCCCGACGAACCCCGCATACAAAAAAACCGGCCAAAGGCCGGCTTTTTTGTATGCGGGCATGAAGGAACTTCAGTTGACGGCATCAGTCAGCTTGCTGCCTGGCTTGAACTTGGCCATTGTCTTGGCGGGGATATCGATCATCGCCCCGGTACGCGGATTTTTCGCCTTGCGAGCGGTGCGCTTGACGATGGAAAATGTTCCGAAACCTATGAGGGTCACCTTGTCACCCTTGCTCAGAGCGTCCGAGACAGCGATCAGCATCCCGTTCAACGCCTTTTCGGCCGCAGCCTTACTGATGTCTGCCGCCTCCGCCATGGACTCAACCAGTTCTTTTTTGTTCATTCTTCCCTCCCAGAGTTTTGAGCATCGCCACAACAGCCTGGTGTTTGCACCCGACGCGGCATCTGTTGACAACGTCGAAACTAAAATAAAAAAAGAAATCTTTGTCAAAGGAAAAAAACTGCTCGTATCGCCGTCAAAGCCCCATTCTCCAAGGTTTTTGGCACCGTCGACATCACCTTCCTCTACTCCCTCCCCTCCAGGTCCACCAGTACCCGGTCGATGTTTTGCTGGCGAAAAAACCGGAGCAAAGCCAATCTGATGGCCTCGTCGGCAAGTATGTGAAAATCCCTACTGCGAATCTCCACCTGAACCGCGTCCTCCTCCTCGGGATGCAGCCGAACCCGGCACCCGATCAGACCGAACCGTTCCAGCCCCGATTCCAGCATTTCCACCTGCCGCAGACGATGACCGGTGATCTCCATACCGGCTGGGATACGGGTGGCCAGGCAGGATGCCGAGGGTCGATTCCAGGTCCGCAAGCCCAGATGTTGGCTGACCGCACGAACCTCGGCCTTGTCGAAACCAGCCTCCACCAAGGGCATCCGCACCCCCAGGGCATGGATGGCGCGCAGGCCGGGCCGGCGCCGCTTGAGATCGTCGGTGTTGGTTCCGTCGACCAGGCAGGCAAAACCGTGTTGCTCCATGCGCTCCCGGAAAATGGTATAGAGGCGCTGCTTGCAGAAAAAGCATCGGTCAGCCGGATTGAGGACCAACTCCTTCCAGGTCAACGGCTGCACATCAACGATCTCCAGGAACTGCTCACCAAGATAGCCGTGATCCTCCGGCCAACTGAGCGCCGCTTCGATCTCGGCACCTTTCAGCAGGTCCGATCGGGCAAACAGGGCCAACACCTTGTCCGCACCCAGCGTGTCCAGGGCGCATTTGAGCACAAGAGAACTGTCGACACCACCCGAAAAGGCGACGGCCACCGAACCATAGCCACGCAGCCTTTCCTTTAAGTGTTCGTATCTATCGATCAGGTGCACGACTGCTTGCGGGGAACCATCCGCCTGATTTCAGTAGGTGCTGATGGAAACGGCGCCATACAGCTCAATGAGGAACTTTTCCGTTGCCGGCGACAGGTTGAGGAATTCAGCGCCATAGGTATCTTCGACCTGGTTGACGATTCTGACCTTCTCATTGAACTTGAAATGGGTGCCGATGGGACAACCGACAACCAGCAGATCGCCTATGGTCAGCGGTTCAAACGATTCAATCCGGATGCCGCCCAGGCTGACATCGAGTAGCAGGGCCTGGGTGTATTGCAGGGTCGAGGCGTTGTAGCAGTCGGCCAGGATGTCGGTATCGGTGATCTTCTTGCGCTGTATCCGCTTGTGACGCCGTCGTTCGATGGTCTCGAACGGGTACTCGTCGATGGCCCGGGTCTGCCCTCGGGCCTCGCCGCCGCTGGCGATGCTGGTGAACAGCGGGATATCGTGCTCCTTGATGTGAGAGATAAACCAGTTGAGCAGGAAAGTGAAGCCGCTGTTTTCGACATTGTTCCGGTTGCGGAAGCTGAGCCGGATTTTGCGGAATTCCTTGATCAGGCCGTAGTGTTCCAGGCAATGCTGCTGGTAGCTGATATGGGTCCGGACCAGATCTTCCTCAGCCTCGAAATGGCGGAAGATATAATTTTCAATCACATCGAGCAGGGTGTCGATCACCTTGCGATCGGCCATTGCCTCTGAGGCTCTGACCAGGTCGTTGATCAGGTCGAAGATGATCTTGTGCTGGTTGTCGACCACACCGGCGCCGACGTTGAGTTCGGGATCCCATTTCACTGGTTGTCTCATATCGTTCCTCAAGCGGACCGCTGCCGGACACCGGATCATCGCCTTGCATGCGCAGCCGGCAGCATCAATGGAATCTGCATCATAGCACAGATTGACCGGATTGGAAGGACGAGATGCGGTTGACCGGCCGTCACCCCCCCGGTGCTATCGTTCCAACACCTCGACCAGGGTCACCTCGGTCAGCAGCCAATGACCGTCGATCTTGGCCATTCCGGCTTGCAGTTCACGGACATCGGCAACCGGTCCGGACGATCCCTGGCCGCGCACCCGGATGGTGCCACTCACCGTGGCCGTGTCTTTTCCGGTAAGAACGACGGCCAGGTCGTGGAGAGAAACCGTGGCCGTGACATAGGCTGCCCGAACCATCACAATGCGTTCCTGGATCTGCTGGCGGGAATAGCGGCCCGCATGGTTGGCCGATTCGATGACCAGTTGGCAGGGATTGCCGAACAGTCCGGCGATCTGCCTCGCCTTGCTCAGGGATTCCAGAGGTTGCTCGGCCCCGGCCTTGGAACCAGTTTTCTCGATCACCGCCAGTCGGGCACGGATGGCCCGCTCCTCACTCGGCCAGAACCGGATTGCCAATACAATGACCGCGACAGCAACCAGTGCGGCCACACCCAGGGTTTTCACATTCACCACAGCACACCTCCAAGGATCCGATTCCGTTCGACCTGCCCCATGTGGTGCCGCTCGATGGGGACGGAGCGGTTGTCGCCCACCACATAAACCTTGCCCGCCTCCACCGTGCGGGGGGCAAGATTCCACCTGGCCGGATTATTCACGTAGGGCTCCGCGACCCGCTCACCGTTGACCAGCAGGACGCCGTCCTGGAACTCCACCGTCTCACCGGCAAGAGCAACCACCCGCTTGAGCAGCGTGACCTGGCGGCCGGCGAAGCGAATCACCACCACATCGCCCCGAGCCGGCTCGGCCAGCCAGTACCTTCCCCGCCAGCAGAAGGTGAAGCCGCCGTCAGTATAGGTGGGCTCCATGCTGTGTCCCTCGATGCGCAGGGGGACGAGCAGTTGGGTGAACACCACCACCGCACCGAGGGCGACCAGGAACACTCGAAGGAGAAAGCGGCGGTTCAGCTCGGGAAACAAAAACCGCCGCATGGGGGATGCCACCATGGCACGCCTTCCCTCAATCGCCGGCTGCAAAGAGGCTGAGGTTGGCAGCGAGCATGTCGCCGTCGAGCAGATCGTCCA
>JAUWAH010000010.1 GCA_030602145.1 Desulfobulbus sp. | reverse complement strand
AGAAGAGAATCCGCCTTTGCCCCCCGTGACGGATGTTGATCTCGAAGCGGTTTCAGCCCTTCCGGCAGCTGAACAACTCCTGCTCCAATTCATCTCCATCGTCTACGAGCCGGTTTCGGCCAGTTTTCTGGGCCGGTGCCTGGCTGCCTTTGACCCTTCCTGTTTTGAGGGGCGGTGTCCGAGCAGCGAGGAGATCGGCGAGATGGTTGTCCGTCTGCGCGGCAAGGGATTCCTCAATGCCAAAAATCAATGCCCGCCGATCCTGGCCGAGCAGCTCACCCGGCAGGCGATTGTCGCCAAACGATTTTCCCGTCTGGCGCGGTTGATTGAAAAACTGGCACCCGTCGATTATATGCACGGCAAATGGCCAACCAGATGCTGGCGCGCCCTGCGCCAGTTTCGTATCGGCCTCTACAGTCAGAATTTCGACAAGTTGGACGAGGCGCTGCTGTTTTTGGACAAGGAATGCCAACGGTACCTGCCGACCGAACCGCCGGCGGTACTGGTGGCCGCCCGCGCCTTTGACCCCGCCTGGTTTGCCTCCCTGCCTGCCTCGTTGCAGTTTTTTCTTTTGGATCAGGTGGTCCGGTATGCTTTGGAAGGGTTGCACCGCTTCCCGGCCATTTTCGCCTTTCTAGAAGACGAAGAGATGCAGAGCGTTCCGCCGGATGAACGCATTCCCTTCCGCCGTCTCCTGGCCGGCTGCTACCTCCTTCAGGGCCGACTTGAGCCGTTGGGTCGATTGCTCGAACAACATGGCGAATCGTTCCTCGGCTCAGGTTTTACCGGTTCGGTGGCCTTTTTGTCGGGTGACACCGAGCGCGCCGTGGCGTTGTTTGAACACGATTTGGGTCATATGCAGCGTTACGCGGGAGAGCAGCCCTGCTTTTTTTTCGGCATCACCGGTCTGTTCTGCCTCTTCGCCTTGCTGGCCCGCAACCAGGAGGGCGACCGTGACCGCGCCCGCGAAGCCATCGGCATCGTGTTGACTCGCTGTCAAGGCTGTGCCGAGGAAACGCCGTTCCGTTTTCTCGATGCGGTGCTTCGTTCGGCCGATGCCCCCCTGCCCGACATGCATTCCCTCACCGAGGAGTTGGCCGCCGATGCACGCAGCCTGACCCTGTTGGTGGCCATGCTGTCCCTCCATTGGATGGGCATCGAGGTGCCGCCCGATTTTCAAGCAACGGTGCAGCGGCTGCATCAGCGGGCCCTGGGCGAAGGGTTTCTCTGGATGGCCATGGAATCGGCGGCATTGCTTGCTGCCTTTGACAGCCAGCAAACGGCCATGGGCGAGATGGCTCAGAAGTTGTCCGAGCGGCTCAATTGCCGCCTCCTCACCCATATCATCCAGGCCGATGCACCCTGGAAAAGGAGCCTCCAGGAACTGATCGAGGTAACCAGTTCCATCCGTGAACCCGAGCAAACAACCCGACTGTGCTGGCTGGTCGAGTATGTCGACGGCACACTGGAACTGACCCCCAAGGAGCAGAAGCGTTCGGCGGCCGGCAGCTGGACCAAGGGCCGGAGCATCGCCTATCAGCGGCTACTGATCGACCGGGAGGCCGATTACCTGACCGGCCAGGACCGCGCTCTTTGTGCGGCTCTGCACCAGAAGGAAGGAACTGGTGCCAAGAACGGCGGCTACACCTTCAACCCTGAAGAGGCGCTTCCCGCCCTGATCGGGCATCCGCTGGTTTTTCTCAAACACTCGCCGCAGACACCGGTCGAGATTGTTGCCGGAGAGCCGGAACTGGTGGTGGAACGGCGGGGCGAGGCGCTCTTTATTCATTTTCTTCAACAGATCGGTGACGATTCCGTCGCCGTTTGGCCTGAAACTCCCACCCGTTTCCGCATTGTCAGAATTGGCGAGGAGCACAGGAAGGTCGCGCAGATAACCGGAATTGACGGGCTGCTGGTCCCCATGGCTGCCAGCCGTCAGCTACTGGACGCCATCGGTAATATCGCCTCCTTCATGACCGTTCATTCGGCCATCGACATGCCGGGCGAGGGCGTGGACGCCGAACTGGTGGAAAGTGACGCCACCATTCGCATCCATATCATTCCCTATGGCAGCGGATTTCGCATCGAACTGTTTGTTCGACCTTTCACCGATGGCGGGCCGTATCTCAAGCCCGGCGTCGGCGTTGCCAACCTGGTCTGCGAAATCGAAGGTAAACGGCTGCGCACCAAGCGCAACCTGCGTCTGGAAGAACAGTTGGCCAGGGAGGTGGAAGAATCCTGCCCGATGCTCGATCTGGCCATCGATTTCGAACAGGAAAACCGGCGGGAGTGGCATCTGGTCGACCCGGAAGAGTGTTTGCAGGTGTTACTGGAGATCGACGAAATACGGGAAAGGGTCGTTCTCGAGTGGCCGGAGGGGGAAAAACTCGCGGTTCGACGTCAAGCGGGGATCAACCAGTTGAACCTCAATATTCGCACCAGCCAGCAGGATTGGTTTTCGCTTTCGGGGCAACTCAATATCGATCAGGATGAAGTGATGGAACTCAAGACCTTGCTGGACAAGGTCCGGGAGACCCGCAGCCGGTTCATTCCCATGGGAGAAGGACAGTTTTTGGCTCTGACCCAGGAATTCCGCAACCGGCTGGAAGAACTTATCCTCTATGGAACCAGTCAGCCGGGCAACGAGCTGGAGGTCAGGATACATCCGCTGGCCGCCATCGCCCTGGAGGAGTTGACCCGCCAGGCGCAGACCAAAGTCGATCAGGGCTGGCGATTGCGGCTTCAGGCGATTGCCGAGTCCCAGCAACTGAATCCGAAGATTCCCTCGACCCTGAAAGCCGAGTTGCGCGATTATCAGCGGGAGGGGTTTGTCTGGATGAGTCGGCTGGCCCACCTCGGCGTCGGAGCCTGTCTGGCCGACGACATGGGATTGGGCAAGACCCTGCAGTCGATCACCGTGATCCTCAGTCTGGCCCACCAGGGGCCATCGCTGGTGGTAGCCCCCACCTCGGTATGCATGAATTGGGAGACCGAAGTGAACCGGTTTGCGCCGACCCTTCATTTCCACATGTTTTCCGAATCGAATCGGGACGAGATCATCCCGTCTCTGGGAAAGTTCGATGTCCTGGTGACCAGTTACACCCTGATGCAGCAGGAAATCGAGTTGCTGGCCCAGGTCAAATGGCAGTCGATCATCCTTGATGAGGCCCAGGCGATCAAGAATGCCGCCACCAAAAGGTCCAAGGCGGCGATGCGGCTGGACGGTCGGTTCCGGCTGATCACCACCGGCACACCCATCGAGAACCACCTGGGTGAACTGTGGAACCTGTTCGGGTTCATCAACCCCGGCCTGCTGGGCACCTACAAGCAGTTCAACCGCCGTTTCGGCATACCGATCGAAAAGCACCATGATCGGGAGGCAAAGCGGACCCTGAAGAAACTGATTCGTCCCTTTATTCTTCGCCGGATCAAGTCCCAGGTCCTGGAGGAGTTGCCACCACGGACCGAAATCACCCTGCGGGTTGAGATGCAGCCCGATGAGAGGCGGTTCTATGAGGCCCTCAGGCAACAGGCAATCGAGAATATCGAGGGCAGCAGCGAACAGGCTGGCCGGCATCTGCGCATCCTGGCGGAAATCATGCGCTTACGGCGGGCCTGCTGCAATCCAAGATTGATCAACGAACAGATAGACATCCCCTCAACCAAACTGCAGGTGTTTGCCGAGACGGTCGAGGAACTGCTCGGCGGAGGCCACAAGGCCCTGGTGTTCAGCCAGTTCACCGGCCATCTGGCCCTGATCAGGGCCTTTCTCGACCAACGGCAGATTTCCTATAAGTACCTGGATGGCGCCACGCCACCCAAGGAGCGGCAGCAGCAGGTGGAGAGTTTTCAGGCGGGGGAGGGGGAACTGTTCTTGATCAGCCTGAAGGCGGGTGGGTTGGGGCTGAACCTGACCGCAGCCGATTACGTCATCCATATGGATCCGTGGTGGAATCCGGCTGTCGAGGACCAGGCCGCTGACCGGGCGCACCGGATTGGCCAGAAGCGACCGGTCACGGTGTACCGGCTGGTGACCGCCAATACCATCGAAGAAAAGATCGTCCACCTGCATCAGGAAAAGCGCGATCTTGCCAACTCCCTTCTTGAGGGTGCCGATGTCAGCACCCGGATCAGCGCCGAGGAACTGCTCGAACTGATCCGTTCCGGTTAATCCTTCAACGTCTCCTCCCCTACTCCCTTGAGCGGCGCCATCACACCGACCAGTTTGGCCGGCAGCTTGGGCAGACCGCTGATCAACGAGACCACCACCGCAGCGGCATAGGGTATGGACTGAATCGCCAGGACCGCAACCCAGACGTGGATGTCGAGCATGTCGGCGTCCTTGCGCAGCAGCACGCCGAAAATCGCCAGAAGCAGGGCTATGCAGAACAGGAGTTCCTCGCGGGCGTCTCCCAATGCCTTGATGAAGGCGTTGGCCCGGGCGTTTTTCGGGGTGCGGAAAAAGCCGATCCCCCGGGTGATGAAGCCGGTCAGCATGGCCCGGGCAATGGTGTGGGATAGCGCCAGGCCGGCGAGTCCGGCGGCCAGGCTCTGCCGGCGGGTAGCCGTCACCCTGGTCCGGTAGAGGAAGAACATCTTCAAACTCTTAAAAAAGAAAAGGGTCACCGGCAGGAGGGAGAACACGATATGGGGCGGTGACAGGTAATCGGGGAAAAGGATCATGCCCAAAGACCAGCAGAGGGCCAGGATGTTGAACAGCATGTTGACGCCGTCGGCGAACCACGGCAGCCAGCCGGCCAGGAAGTGGTACCTCTGGCCTCTGGTGAGATTCGTTTTTTTCAAGCCCAGCATCGCCATCATGTGGTGGCGGAGAATGAGCACCGAACCATAGGCCCAGCGAAACCGCTGTTTCTTGTAATCGATGAAGGTGTCCGGCATCAAGCCCTTGCCGAAACTGTAGGGAGTGTAGCTGGCCGCATAGCCTTTTTCGAAAATCCGCAGCCCCAGTTCCGCATCCTCGGTGATGCACCATTCGGCCCAGCCGCCGACCTCGTCGAGTACCTGCCGTCGGACCATGGTCATGGTGCCGTGCTGGATAATGGCATTGCGTTCGTTGCGGGTCACCATGCCGATCTGGAAAAATCCCCGATACTCGGCCAGGCACATCGCCTTGAAGGTGTTTTCGTCGCCGTCGCGATAGTCCTGCGGCGCCTGGACAATGGCCATGTTCTCGTCGGAGAATTGCGGCACCAGGGCGCGCAGCCAGTTGGGTTCGACTATGTAATCGCTGTCGATCACCGCCACCACCTCCGCCGCGGGGTCGGTGTGACGCAGCGCATAGTTGAGGGCCCCGGCCTTGAAGCCGGCGAGCGGGTCGACATGGAAGAAGCGGAAGCGTGGCCCCAGGGTTTGGCAGTGGGCGGCCACCGGTTCCCAGATCTCCGGATCCTTGGTGTTGTTGTCGATGATCAGGACCTCGAAACGGGGATAATCCAAGGCAGCCAGGGCGTTGATGGTGTCGATCATCATGTCCGGCGGTTCGTTGTAGGCGGGTACATGGACCGACACCATGGGCAGTTCGTCATCGGCGACCGCCTCCGGCGGTGTCGGCGCAGGCAACCGCCGCCATTTTCTGATCCAGAGAGATTCCGCCCATTCGTGGGCCTCGGCAAGAATGACCAGGATGGCGCCGGTGGCGGCGAAGAGCAGCACTATGCCCACAGCCAGCCTGGTAGGAGTCATGTACTGCTGCTGGAAATCATAGACAAGCCAAACGGCGAAGGTGGTGATGATGTAGGCGATGAGGGCCAGAAAGCCGCGGCCGCGATCGAGCAGCCCCTTGCTGTCGCGGAACAGGAGCAGGAGAATGAAGACCGCCAGGACAATGCTGATGGCCGCCAGTTCCTGCCAATGGGGAATGGGAATGACCGGCTCGATGAACTCGAATTTCGGCTGCCGCTCATCGTTGTAGACGCCCCACAGGGCTCCCGCCTCGCCCTCCAGATTCTTTTTCCAGATCTGGTCAAAGGCTTCCATGATGTAGTAGGTGTAGTTGTTCTTTTCCGCCACATCGAGAAAACGGCGGAGAAACTTGGCCTGATTGGCGGGGCTGGCCACGGCCTTTTGGCGGATGCGGCCGCCGCTCGGCCATCCCACCTCGGTGATGACGATCTCCTTGCCGGGGTAGGCCTGCTTGAGTTCATTGTAGCGCATGACGCAGTAGTCGACGGCCTCGTCCACGGACAGCCCCTCCCAGTAGGGGAGGAGATGGACGGCGATAAAATCGACATGCTCGACCAGCTTGGGGTTCTCCAACCAGACGTGCCAGGGTTCGGCAGTGCTCACCGGTGCCCATATCGATTTCTTGGCGGTCGCGATATGCTTGATCATCTGATCCACGGTTTGATCGGTGCGCAGCAGGACTTCGTTGCCGACCAGCACCCGGATGATGCTGCGGTGGTTCTCCCGGTAAATTGTGATCAGCTTGTCGATCTCTTCGTCATTCCTTGGGTTGTCGCGGGTGATCCAGGCTCCAAGAACGACATTGAGGCCGCGGGCGGCGGCCAGGCGGGGGATCTCGGCGAGGGTGTCCTCGACGGTATAGGCCCGGATGGCGTGGACATCGCCGGCCAGGATCGCCAGGTCGCGATCAATCTGTTCGACGGTTGGATAGATCTGCTTGCTCGGAGACTGGCCTTCGCGAAACGGTGAAAAGCAGAAGCCCTGGATCTTCGAAGGCCAGGAAGGCTCTATATTGGGAGCATTGACCACCTTCCAGAGAAGGACGGCGAGGCAGCCCATGATAAAGGTGATGATCAGGCCGGAACGGTTCATAGAATGCGAGTCGGGTGAGAATAGTTACGGGCGGAAAGAACGGTACATGGAACGGATGTTCCCTGTCGACAAAAACCTATAATCTTGGAAACACGGCTGGGGAGCGGATGCACTCCGGCAGCGGACTGAGCGATGATTAAATGAAAAACCGGGTCCCGTCAAGCCTCATCTCTTCTAATTGTTGAAAATGACAACGAGAATGGTGCTGCGGTCATCCCGGAGGACCGATACCGTTTCGGCCAGCGGCCGGGTAGGTTTGGCCCTCGGTGGTGAGTGCCCGAAGGACAGTCCAAGCATGGAGATCCTGTTGCAGCAGGTGGATGGAGAAGTGATACAGGGCGGTGGCCGCTCCGACCAGGACCTGACGGGGAAATTGTAGCCGATCGAGCCGGTCGAGGGTCAAGGTTTGCGCTCCGGCAAGCAGGCTGACTGTTTGAATCGACATCCGGGGGAGGTGCGTGCCATGGCCGGCTGTGCACAGATCGCAGAGGAGCCCGCCGGCGACCGGTTGGAGCTGATAGTTGCGCCCCGGCCCGACTGCCTGCCGGCACGAGGCGCACCGATGGAGATCCGGCCGGTAGCCGGCCACCTCAAGGAGATGCAGGTGAGCCAGAAGCACGATCTTGAGTGGATTTTTTGCCCGGTGCAGGGAGGCAAGCGCCCATCGCAGCAGAGCGAAGAGCTTCAGGTCGGGGTCGTTGTCACGGGTGAAGCGGATGAGGAGTTCGCAGATATACATCGCCGCTGCATACCGGCGGAAATCGGTACGCAGGATTAGGTGGGCGGTCAGTACCTCCGCCTCGCTGATCAGCAGCAAGCCCGTCTGACGTCTGGGGAGGCGATAGTCGAGTTGGAGCAGCGTGAATTCTTCGAGTTTGTTGACAAATCGACGCTTGCTTTTCCTGGCCCCCTTGGCGATACCGGTGACGCGACCGAGATCAGGGCTGTAGAAGGTGACCAGTTTATCCGATTCCCCGTGGCCGACGATACGCAGTACAATCCCGCAGGTGGTGCGGAGGTTCATGGAGTGGATGCTGAGGAGGGCAGGCGGAGCGTATAACGGCCATTGACGTTTTCGGGAAAGGGGACCGGCATACCGTTGAGCTGCAGTTCGGCGCTGTCGGGCTGGGAGAATTCCAGCAGAATCTGTTGCTCCGCCTCCCATCGGGCGGTTGCTCCCTTGCTCTGCTGTTGAGCTACGGTCGGTTTGTTGTCCACGGTTACGATGATGGTGTCATTCTGACGAAAAAAGGCGTCAACCTGAAGAGCCTTGGTCGTGTGGCCGTTGCCGTTGCCGCTGGCCGGATCCGCCGGGTGGAAGGCATTCGTCGTGGTGGCGGAATGGGGCAGGGCTTTGCCGGTGAGAAAGGCAAAGGGATTCCAGGAGAAGTACAGGCAGAAACCGCTGAAGGACACGACGATCAGAGTCAGCAGAATGACGGCAAGGGTGGCCGAGGAGATATGGGTTGGCTCGGCCAGCTTTTTGGGAGCCAGCGAATGGTGACGTAGGCTGCTGAGCAGGGCAGAGGAGGCCGGTGTATTGTTGCCATCCCGTTCGATGATGAACCGGTCGGCGGCCAAGCGGCCATCCATGCCCAGGAAGTTGCCATACAGCATGATTTGACCACGGAGGAAGGGGTCGGCCGGTAGTTTGCCGTACTCCATGGCCTCGATGGCCTGGAGATTGGCGCGGGCGATTTTGGTTGCGGCCGCCGCATCCTCCAGCATCAGGGACTTGGCTTGCCGCAGCTGCTTGAGTTGTTTGCCGATCGGTGGTGGATCGTCCGGAACGGGTGAGGGCATTAGCTCGGTTTGCATGCAAACGATGATCAGAGTCAGGGGCCGGGAAACGTGAAAGGGTAATCGGTGCGGGCGTCGGGCGCTCTATCTCAAGTAGCGGCCCACCAGTGTTGGCTGATCGGGCTCTGGGACCGGTCTTTCCTTATAGAATCTTGATATAAGCCTTGGTGCGGATGGAGGTCAACCACTCCTTGAATCGTTGCTCCATGGCCTGCTGGTACATTCTTTCCCGGATCTGGTCCTTGACCGATTCGTAGGGCTCGTGGGCTACGACCTTCCCTTCCTGGCTGGTCACCAGTTTGAAAAAATGGTAGCCGTTGTCGGTGGTGACCATAGGGCTGACTTCGCCGGGTTTAAGCCGAACAACGGCGTCCCGGATATAGTCGGCCAGTTCATCCTGCCGGAAGGTTCCCAGGTCACCTCCGTCGGCAGCGGAGGGAAGGTCGGAGTACTGTTGGGCCAACTCTTTGAAATTCTTTCCTTGCAGGGCCAGTTTGTGGGCTTTTTCCGCCTTGTCCAGGGCTTCCTCTTGGGTGGCGCTGGTCTCGCCTCCCCACATGCAGCCGATGTGCAGAATGTGGTATTCGCCACCGCCGACGGTGGTGGTGAAATGGGTGTTGTAGTATTCGAGGACGGTTTCCTCGGGGATAACCACCTTGGTGCGGACTTCGTGGTTGATCAGCTTCGAACTCAGCAGCTGGTCGCGCAGTTCCTCGCGGTATTGCTGTTCATTCACTCCCATGGCGCCGAGTTCCTTGCGGAACTGTTCCACGGTGGTCTGATTGTTGGCCACGACCCGATGGAACGCGTTGTCAACCTCCTGGTCGCTTACCTGGATGTTGAGTTTCTTGGCTTCCTGGATCACGAGCTTTTTTTCGATCAGCTTCTCGATCACCGACCGTCGAGCCTGCGCCAGGGTTTCGGCCAGCCTCTCAGGGGGAGTCTCCTCGGCGATTTTTTTAAACAGGGACCTGCCCAGTTCGTTGACCTCGGAGAGGGTAATGGTGTCGTCGTTGACGATGGCGACACTGCGGTCGACCACGCTGGCGAACGCAAGGGAGGAAAGGAGGACGAGCAGACAGGTGAAAACGACAAGAATGGTTCGCGGCAGCATAGGCTGATAAGTCGTTGCGGAGGTTGAGTAGTGGGGGAGTTTGCAGGTTTCGAAGGATACGCTGGACTATCTACCCGGAACAAGGTAAAGGTGCAACGGTTTTCAGGGTCGGGTTCCCGGAACAAAAAATCGCGTTCGGCTTGTCTTGTGGCGCTGCACTTGCTAGAATGAGGAAAGACAACGGACGCTACTCTCACTGGAGAAGGATTATGCTGGTCGGAATGCGATCGGCATTGAGCGGGTTGCAGGCCTTTTCGTGCAAAGCAGAGGCCACTGCCCACAATGTCGCCAATATGCAGACTGAAGGGTTCAAGCGAACGCGGGTGACGCTGGCTGCCCAGGTGCCATCCGGCGTGCAGGCAACGATCGGACGCGATGACACCCCTGGACCGTTCACCGCCGAGGCCACCTCCAAGGGCATGGAATTGATCGAGCAGTCGAATGTCGACCTGAGCGTGGAAATTCCTGAAATGCTGCGTACTGTCCATGGGTATAAGGCGAACGTGAACAGCCTGCGTGCGGGCGATGAAATGATGCGGACAGTCCTTGACATTAAAGCCTGAAACCTTGGCGGGATAGCTGGTCAGACCGATGGGCGTTTCGTGTAACCGGAACAACAGAAACGTCATTCTGGATACGTGAGCGTTCGTCGGTGTCACTGCATTAAAAAAATGCTGCCATATCAGATGCAGGATCAATACCAACCCGTTCACGCTTCCCGCCGTTACGGTTTCAGGGATATTCTATCGGGCAACGGCCGGGAGCAGACCTCGGGTTGTCGGCAGCAGAGGGAGCAAGGATGAAAAGAGCACGGCTATTGTTTTTGTTTGTCTGGATGGTTGTTACCGCCGTTCAGGCGGTGGCGGCGGTCCCCATGCCTCCCTTTTCGCTCCCCGCGGCGGTTGACGGTTCCGTGGTGACCAGCGAGGAGTACCGTGGCAAGGCGGTGCTGGTCACCTTCTTTGCCACATGGTGTCCACCCTGCCTGCAGGAGATTCCGACCCTCAAGGAGTTGCATGCCAAGTTCCAGCAGCGGGGATTCGCCGTGGTCGCCCTGTCTGTCGACGAAGGGGGGCCGGACGTGGTGGCACGACTGGTGCGCCGGGCCGCCATCAACTATCCCGTGCTGATGGCCGACAGCGTCACCACCCGCAACTTTGGCAATGTGGTGGCGATCCCAACCTCCTTTCTGGTCAATCGCCATGGGCACGTGGTCAAGAAATACCCGGGATTCGTGCCCCGCGTACTGCTGGAACGCGACATTGCCGCCATCCTCTGAGATGCCTCCCGGTTGTCCAAGGCGGTTTGCGGTTGACAAGCATATCTGTTTTCCTTAGATTGTGGCACAGGTATGAGGCAACAGGTTCGGTTTGTACCCCCCCGAAAGAGAAAAACATAGGAGATGAACATGAAAAAAATTGGTGTTGCTCTGATGGTTGCGGCTTTTGTTTTCAGCGCCGGCGCAGTTTTTGCGGCTAAATGCAAAGTAGACAGCATCGACGGTGAAAAAGCAACAATCACCTGTGACAAGGTGGACTTCAAGGTTGGCGATAATGTAACCGTCAAGGCGAAGAAAGCACTGGAAGGTTGCTGATCGTCCACATTTGTTCCGGGTACAGTAAGAAGCGGGCCGATTTGTTTCGGTCCGCTTTTTTTGTTTACCCCCCATGGGGCGACATCGATGTGGTGTCGCGCTGTTGTCTCCAATGCTTCTTGATGGTAAAGAGGGCCACCGATGGATCCACAAACGTTGCCTGATGATGAACGGGCACTGTACATGGCGATAAAAAAACGCTACAAAGTGGCGTTTGAACCGTTCAGGATCAGGGAGCACACGCTCCAACTGCTCAAGATAACCGACCTGGAGGAGATCCTTGCCGGCAAGGATCCCCTGAAGGATGTGTCCTCCTTTCCCTTCTGGATAAGGTTGTGGGAGGCGGCCATCGTGCTCTCGGAATATATGGCGGGTCTCCCCGCTGACCGGGAGACAACCGTGCTTGAACTCGGAGCCGGACTGGGCGCACCGGGACTGACTGCCGCCGCCGCCGGTTTTTCGGTCACTCTGTCCGATTATGAGGAGTTGATCCTTGATTTCGAACGGATCAACGCCGCGGCAAGCAAGCTTGACAACGTTCGTTTTACCCTGCTGGATTGGCTCAATCCGCCCGAGATGGAACGCTACGACATAATCATCGGGGCCGAGATCCTTTTCCGCGAAGATTTCTTTCAGCCCCTGCTCCACGTGCTTCGCCGGGCACTCAAGCCCGATGGCGTGATCTACATGGCCCATGACAGCAAGCGGCGCAGCCTGGAGCCCTTTTTGAAGCTGGCCGAGCAGGAGTATCGCATTGCCGCCTCACGGCGAACATTGAAGAGTTTCGGGGGGGATAAATCCATCATTCTCACCCGGCTGCAGCCCCGCCACTGAGGAGCATCACACGCAGTCGGGCTGCTTTGAGGACAAGAGGAGAGGACCATCACTTCCAAGATGTATCCAGTGAGTCTCGACATAGCCGGACGGCTGTGCGTGGTCGTCGGGGGGGGCCGGGTTGCTGAACGTAAAGTTCAGGGGCTGCTGGCGGCCGGCGGTCGGATCCGATTGATCAGTCCAGAGGTTACCCCCGGCCTGATGAGCTTGGCGGATCTGGGCGCCATCGAGTGGCAACCCAGAACCTACCAGCCGGCAGATCTTGACGGTGCCTTCCTGGTGTTTGTTGCCACCGACAGCCCGGATGTCCAACGGATGGTGGGTTGCCATGCCCGGACCGCCGGTTTGCTGATCAATGTCGCCGACGCCCCGGACGAGTGCGATTTTCATGTGCCAGCGACCATTCGCCGGGGCGATCTCACCCTCAGTATCGCCACCAACGGCCGGAGCCCTGCGGTGGCGGCCATGGTCCGGCGGCACCTTGCCCGGACTTTTGGCGAAGAATACGGGTGGCTGACTAGGCTGGCCGCTCTGCTGCGTGAACAGGTGCTGGCGACCGCGGAGGATTCTGACGAGGCCCGGAAGTTGTTTGCAATGATTCTCCACGACGATATAGTCGAATGGCTTCGTCATCGACAATGGGACAAGCTGCAACACCACCTGGAAACAGTCCTCGGTCGCCCGATCGGCTTTGACGTGGAGACCGTGACCAAGGAGAATCCATGAGTTTCTTGCTCTTTCAGGGGAGCCTGGTGGTCTATCTACTGGCCACAGCTGCGTATCTAGTTTTCTTTCTCTCTCAAAAAAATCCGTTGCGGCGAACCGGGAGGACGATTTTCCTGGCCGCCTTCCTGCTTCACACCGGCAATATCATCGCTCGCGCAGTGGAAACCGGTCACACCCCCATTACCAGCCACCATGAGACGGTCTCGTTTTTCGCCTGGTCGGTGGGGTGCTGCTATCTGTCGTTTCGCTGGCGATATACGGTCAAGAACCTAGGGGTGTTTGTCAGTGCGCTGGTGCTGGCGCTGATGGTGGTTGCCGCCTTGTCGTCGCGGGCCATCATTCCCCTTCCGCCGGCACTGCAATCCTGGTGGCTGCCGGTCCATGCCTCGGTGATCCTGTTTGCCGACGGGTTCCTGGCCCTGGCCTGCATCGGCGGCATCATGTATCTGCTGCAGGAGCGGACCATCAAGAAGAAACGGTTCGGGCTGTTCTACACCCGTCTGCCCTCCCTGGAAGCGCTTGATAAACTGAACCACCACTGTTTGAGCATCGGCTTTCCGCTGTTCACCCTTGGGCTGATCACCGGCTCCCTCTGGGCCAAACAGGCATGGGGTGCTTACTGGCACTGGGATCCCAAGGAAACCTGGTCGCTGATCACCTGGTTTGTGTACGCCGCCGCGGTCCACCAACGGTTCACCGTCGGATGGCGGGGCCGGCGGGTGGCCATTCTCAGCATCATTGGTTTTCTGGCGGTGCTGTTCACCCTGTGGGGTGTTTCCTTTCTGTTGGAAGGGGTGCATTCCTATGTCTCGTGACACCATCGTTCTGCTCGGCGTCAATCACAAGACGACGCCGTTGGCGGTCAGGGAAAAGCTGGCCCTCGCAGGCGGTTACGAGGACCCGCTACGCGCCTTGGGGCAAATTGAAGATTTGCGGGAATTCTACCTTCTGTCCACCTGCAATCGGGTGGAGGTGCTGTTCACCTGCACCGATGTGGACCGGGCGCAACGGAGGGTGCTGGAATTGTTGTTTGCCCGGACCATCACCGCCGAGGAGCTTGACCGTTATGTCTACCGGTATGTAAACAGCCAGGCGGTGACCCATCTGTTTCAGGTGGCGGCCAGCCTGGACTCGATGATCGTCGGCGAGGCCCAGATACTTGGACAGCTCAAGGAGGCCTACCGGCATGCCACCAAAATGGGGAGCAGCGGCTTTGTCCTCAATAAGTTGCTGCATAAATCGTTCTCCGTGGCCAAGAGGGTGCGGACGGAAACCCGGATCGGCGCCCAGGCGGTGTCCATCAGTTATGCGGCGGTGGAACTGGCCAGAAAAATCTTCGGTGATCTGGCCGGGAAGAAGGTGATGCTGGTCGGCGCCGGCGAAATGGCCGAGTTGGCGGCCGAGCACCTGGTCGGGCAGGGTGTTGCCGAAGTCGTTGTCGCCAACAGGACGTTGCAGCGGGCGATCAACCTAGCCCGCTGCTACAATGGGCGGGCGGTTTCCCTTGAGGAACTTCTGGGCCAGCTGCAGGTGGTGGATATCCTCATCAGCTCCACCGGGGCGCCCGATTTGATCCTGCACAAGGAGGATGTGCGTCCGGTCATGCGCGAACGCCGTAATCGGCCGTTATTCTTCATCGACATCGCCGTGCCCCGCGACCTCGATCCGGCCATCAACGACCTCGACAATGTCTACCTCTACGATATCGACGACCTCCATAATGTCGTCGAAATGAACAAGTCGGAGCGCGACAAGGAGGCGGTCAAGGCGCTGAGGATCGTTGCCGAGGAGCAGTTCAAATTCGATAAATGGTTGGCCAACATGGCATCGACGCCGACCATTGTTCAACTGCGTGCCCGCATCGAGCGGCAGATCAGGGCCGAGGTGGAAAAAACCATGGGGCGTTTTGAAGAGATGGACGAGGCACGCCGGCAGGACCTGGAAAAGATGGTGGCCGCCATCACCGGCAAGGTGGCCTATCCTCCCCTGCATTATCTGAAAAACGACAACCACTGTATTGGCTTGCAGGATCGAATCAAGACCATTCGCGAACTCTATCTGCTGGACCACCACGACAATGGCGGGGAGACGTGATGCACCCCAGCGATCGCCAGGCGCTGCTGGAGGAGGAGTTCCTTCTCGTCCGCCACTCCGGAGAGATTCCGGAAGTCGCCCTCCATGCCAGCCTCTATTATCTCTGTGAAGACGGAGAGGGCCCCTGCCTGCGGCTGACTTCGGAAGAAATCGACTGCCTGCGCCAGGCGGCGCTGGCCCGATACCGGGAAATCATCCTTCGCGATCTCGAACCGGCCAATCGGGACCGGTCCCTGTTTCGGGGCATCAGGCGGGCCAATCACAACTGGTACCGCTTTATCCGCTTCAGCGACTCGATAGGCGAGCCCTATGGGGAGTTTCGTCTCAAGGCCATCGAAGCCCTGGTGGGCTACTTGCGCCTGGAGCTTGATGAGGTGGCGGACGGCGCACGTGCTCCTTCGGTCAATTGCACGGCCGAGGCCCTGCTGACCTTCGCGCTTGCCATGGGCCTTGATCAGGCACGGATACCGGCGGGCTGGGAAAGGCTGTGCCTGCCGAACAGGTGAGGACAGGCGGGCTTTTCTGAGCGGCGATCGGGAACGGCCAAGAGAAGAATTCAAGAAGGAAAGAAGGCGTTGGGCCGGCTATGCCTGTGCCGCCTGGAGGGAGGATGGAAATGCGCGACCGGATATGGCGGGTGGGGGTGCTCGGCACCGGCAAGCACGGCAGCCGCGACGCCCATCACATCGCCCACGAGGTCGAGGGGTTGCAATTGCCGGCGATCAGCCGCAGGTCCGACGCGGGGCG
>JAUWAH010000476.1 GCA_030602145.1 Desulfobulbus sp. | reverse complement strand
TCTCTCCGGGCAACCTCATAGAATTCATCGATGGCGGCACCTTTCTCTGTGGCCTGGTCGCCGGGATCAACGAGAAAAGAATTCAGATCCTCGGCCAGAACGGCCGCGAACTGTCCCTGCCGGAGGCCCGCGTTCTCAGTGTCTCCCAGCAGATCTTTCCCCGCGATGTCAGCCGGGAGGCAATCACCTCACTCCTGCGGGAACGGTGCGCCGGCCGTCTTGCCCTCGCTGAAGCCATCGATCTCGAACCGCTGTGGGAGATCGTCAGCGAAGAAACGGACAACGAGTTTTCCCCTGATTTCCTTACCGAAATGCACTTCGGCGGCTTGGTGGACGACGACCAGCGCGCTGCCTTCCTCCGGGCGGTGTTTGCCGACCCCTTCTTTTTCAAGTATAAAAATGGCAAGATCGTCGCCCATACCCAGGAACAGGTCGAGCACCTGCGGCGGCAACGACGCAGGGAACAGGAAAAGGCACTGCTGCTGGAGCAGGCGGCCTACGGTCTGCAAGCCCTCCGGCGGGGCGAGACAATCGACGAGGCCCGCTGGCCGGACCGGGAGCGGTGCCTGGAGTGGCTGGCCCAGTCGGTGCTGTTCGGCGGTGATGCCGCCGAGGACGACTTTGTCCGCCAAGCTCTCAAGAAAGCCGGCCTGACCTCACCGCATGCCGGCCATGAGCTGCTGGTCAAGGCCGGCGTGTGGGATCCCGACGAAAACCTGGCCCTGCTCCGGTCGGATCAGCCGGTGGCCTTTCCCGAACCCTGCCTCCAGATCAGCGAAACCCTGGGCGAGGCGACGATCGAGGAGTTGCTCGCCGATCCCAAGCGCAAGGATCTGCGGGCCCTCAACACCCTGACCATCGACGGTGCCCTGACCCGCGACTTCGACGATGCCCTCCACGTCATCAAAAAGGAAAACGGCCAGGTCGAGGTCGGCATCCACATCACCGATGTCAGCTATTATGTCCCGGCCAGGAGTCCGCTGTTCGACGAGGCCATGGAGCGATCGACCTCGCTCTATTTCCCCGAAGGCCACATCCCCATGCTGCCCAAAAAGCTGTCGCTCGACCTGTGCAGCCTGATCCAGGGCAAGGTGCGGCCAACCCTCAGCTTTCTCGTCACCCTGACCGGTGAAGGGACCATCACCCACACCGCCATTGTCCCGGCGGTCATCGAGGTCAAACGGCAGTTGAGCTACCGTGAGGCCGACGGCCTGATCGACCGCGATCCCGACCTGGCCGCCTTGAATGTGGTCCGGCAGCAACTGCGTCAGCAGCGGGTCGATCGGGGCGCCCTGCTTCTCTCCCTGCCGGATGTCAACATTGACATCCGCGACCGCGACCACATCCAGGTCTACCTCTCGCCGGTGGACACGCCGGCCCGCAACCTGGTCTCCGAACTGATGATCCTGGCCAACGGTCTGGCCGCCGCCTATCTGGCCGCCAGGGAGGCGCCCGGCCTGTTCCGGTCGCAGCCGCCGCCGCGCAAACGGATCATCGCCGGCGTCCAGAACGCCCTGGCCGATATCGCCCACCAACGACGCTACCTTGCCCGGGGGGAACTGACATCGCACCCCAAACCGCACAGCGGCCTCGGCCTCAACAGCTATACCACCATCACCTCGCCGATCCGCCGCTTTCTCGACCTGGCCATGCAACACCAGCTGAGTCACATGCTCCATGGCAGGGGCATCCTGTTTTCAGGTGATGAGTGCAAAACCTTCACCGGTGTCATCCAGCAGAAGCTCGCCCGGGCCAACTCCATCCGCCAGCAGCGGCACCGTTACTGGATCCTGCGTTACCTGGCCCCCAAGGAGGGGCAGCGGGTCAACAGCCTGGTGGTCGGGGTCGGTCCGAAGCGGGTCAACCTGCTGCTCTGTGACTGCCTGTTCGATGTCGACCTGCCGCCCAACCCGGCCTTTCCGGTTGAACCGGGCGACACGGTCCGCATCCGGCTTGCCCGGGTACGCCCTCTGGACAACCTCCTTCGGGTCGAGTGGTGAGGGCGGGGCTCATTCCTCCTCAATCTCAACGATTAACGCCGCCCCGGTGGACAGGGCTTCGGCCACCTTGTGCCGGGCCGAGGTCAGGATCCGTTGCACTGTTCCCCGCGACACCCCCATCCGCTCACCGGCCTGCTCCTGGAAGAGCCCCTCATAATCGCATAGCCGCAGCACTTCCAGTTCGTCCTGCTGAATGACGATTTGACGTAGTTCCTGCAGCGGCGTGCCGGTCGGTTTGTACGCCCGACCGCAGAACTGGCCGCCGCACAACCGCTTTTTTTTGGGACGCGGTGACATGCTTGCCTCCAAGGATGTCCAGGGTGGTTCTTGCAGCCCGACTGCCGAGAAGGGGCAAAACGAGCACCACGGTGTGCGGCCAACGCGATCGTGCTGCTGGACCGACATGCCTGAAGAGCGAAAATAATCCACCTCTCCGGTTCGTGCAACTTCGCCGAACCGGATGGGTCCTTGCCGTGGACAAAAGGGTGACTATCAGGTATATGCTCAGGGTATATTTTCAACCTTTTGTC
>JAUWAH010000216.1 GCA_030602145.1 Desulfobulbus sp. | reverse complement strand
CGCCCCGGCGCCCCAAACCGGATTGCATCCCCAGCCGCTCCTTGAACCCCCGGATCGAAGCCACCACTGCCCGACATCTTTCCTCGACCGAAGAAGAGGGCGCCTCGACTCCGAAGATCGCGCCTATCCGGTCGTATCGCTCCGACGCACCACCGTAATTATACGCGATGACGTGATCGAGCAGCAGGCCGTTGCATTCGCCGTGGGGCAAATCGAGCAGGCCGCCGAGGCTGTGCGCCATCGCATGGACCGCCCCCAGGCTGGCATTGGAAAAGGCCAGGCCGGCCTGCAGGCTGGCCAGCATGATCCGGTCGCGGAGGGCCAGGTCATCAAGCCGCTCCAGGGTCTCGGGCAGGTAGCGGTGAAGCAGGCGGATGGCCTCCAGGGCATGGAGGTCGGTGAGATCCGATGCCGCCGTGCTGACATAGGCCTCGATGGCATGGGCGAGGGCGTCGAGACCGGTGCACAGGGTCAGGTGGCGATCCATGGTCAGGGTGGCGGCCGGATCGATCAGGGCCACATCGGGGACCACGCTTTTACTGATGATCGCCACCTTGACCTGATCAACCACCTTGGTGATGATGGCGAACTGGGAAACGTCGGCGGACGAGCCGGCGGTGGTGGGTATGCAGATGAGCGGCGGTCCGGGCGCCCCCACCCTGTCCACGCCCTCAAATTCGAGGATGTCACCGCCGTTGACGGAGACGACGCTGATGCCCTTGGCGCAATCCATGGGGCTGCCGCCGCCCACGGCGATGATCACGTCGCAGCGGGAATTATGGTAGGCGACCGCGCCGGCCGTCACCTCGTGATCACGGGGATTGGGGCTCACCCGGTCGTAGACCACCGCCTCCACGTTGGCGGCGCGGAGCAGGTTCACAACCCTGTCGACAAGCCGGACATTCACCACCCCCTGATCGGTGACCACAAAGACTCGCTGGGCACCGAAATTGGCGGCGTAGCGTCCAAGCAACTCCACCGCTCCCTCACCGAACACGATCTCCGGGGCGACAAATTTCCGTATGCTCCGCATGGCGTCCACACCTCTCCTCGACAGGCCTGTCCCTCTCCTGTCATGGCGAACAGCAACAGTGAACCATCCGACAAGTACATCTTAGGCGAAAAGCTGACCGCCGTCAAACAGACATCTGAGCGCCTACCTCATAAAAACCACGACACTTCCAGTAATTTTCCAAACGGCTCCATGGTCACCTGGCCAGACTGACCACCAATCACAGCGGCAGGCCGAACCGGTCCTTGCCCAACAGCTGCATGCTGTCGGCGCCGCCGAACAGCTCCAAAAAGCTGGAATCGGCGAAGTTGCAACGAAAGCCCCGGCAAGCACGCGGCCGGTGGTGGTAGATCCGACAGACGTACTTGTCGTTTCTCTTCTGCAAAAAAAGGCATCCCTTGTCGTCGGGGTGGATCATGAAAATTTTGCCCCTCGCTGCAGCCTCTGCCATCAGCTCGTCAATCGGCCTGTCGCGGAGCTGGGCCAAGGTGAGGTCCACGCCCACATGTCCGCCCATTTTTCGGATGAACTCGACTTCGTCCTGCTGAAGAGTAATTTTACGATAAGACGTGCAGCAGGTCCCACATTGCCGGCACTCGGCGAATATGGTCCGCAGGGAGGTGGTATCGATGGCTATCGGTTGGGTCATCTCATCGTGTCCGGTTGTCGCTACACAGTCCAGAAGGCGTGCAGGGGATGATTGTTGAGGATACGGGCCGCCCGCTCGGAATGGACCACCCCCGGCCTTCGACCGACCGGACGCAGCAGGCTGTCCACCGTCGCCAGGACCGACGCCTCCAGGGAAACGGGATTGTAGCCGCCCTCGAGCACAAACAGCAGCCGGTTCTCGCAGGTTTCGTGCGCCAGACATTTCAGCAACTCGGTGATGGTGGCGTACCAGCTCGTTGACAGCAGCACCCGGCTGATCGGTTCCTCACAATGGCCATCATAACCGGCCGAGACCAGGATGATCTGGGGGAGAAACTGCTCGACCACCCCGCTGAGCACCTTGCCGAGCAGGAAGAGGTATTCCGGATCGGCAAACTGCTGCGGCACCGGCAGGTTGACCGTGTACCCCCGACCCCGACCACCACCGACTTCCTGAGTTCCGCCAGTGAAGGGAAACAGTTTTTCCTGGTGAATAGAGACAAAGAACACCTGATCGCTCTCGGAGAACACAGCCTGGGTGCCGTTACCGTGGTGGACATCGAAATCAAGGATGAGGATGCGCTGCATGCCGTGAACCCGGCGCAGGTATTCGGCGGTAATGGCCACATTGTTCAGCACGCAGAATCCCATGCCCCGCCCCGGCTCGGCATGATGGCCCGGTGGCCGGACAAGAGCGAACCCGTAATCGATCTCGCCGCTCACTATCCGGTCCGCCAACTCCAGGCATCCCCCGGCGGCCAGGGCCGCAGTGTAAAGACTCTGCTCCATCAGATAAGTATCCCGGTCGTAGGAGTAGGGATTGTCGGCATTGACATGCTCGCGCAGTTGGTCGAGATAGAAGGTCGAGTGCACGGCCTCAATGTCGGCCCCGGTTGCCTCCCTGGGCTGATAGACGCGCAACCGGCCAGCGTACTCCGGGCCTTCGAGGCTGTGATACAACCCCCGGACCCGGGCCGCATTCTCCAGGGAATGCTGCCGGATGGCATGGTCATAAAACCTGCGGTCGAACAGGATCCCCGGTTGCTTAGGCATAATGATGCTGGTAGATCGGTTGATGGACGAATTGGTGACGGCCCAAACGGTAGAGATAGCCAATGCGCTGCACCTGCTGGTCGGCATAGGGCAGGGCCTGGGCGAGTTCGAACCCCAGTTTCTGCAGACAACGCTGCTGGATCAGATTGTTGATATCGGTGTACATTTCCACCCGTTGAATGTCGAGCCGGTTGAAAAGAAAGAGGATCAGGTACTTCTGCGCCTCGGTCCCATAGCCCTTGCAGCGCATCTCGGGGCTGGCGATGCGGACCGCGATCACTGCCGCTCCCGGTTCTTCGGGACGAATCCAGTAGTGGATCGTGCCCACGGGCGTCCCATCGCGCAACTCGATGAGAAAGGTCTTGTTCCGTTCGGCCCACAGCACCCCGGCCCGCAGTTGGACGGTCAACTGGTCCACCGTCAGGTGTTCCGGACTCAGGTAGTCGCCGTAGGTGGTTGGATCGTTACTCCATTCGGCCAGCAAGCGCAGGTCGCTTGCCTCGATGCGCCGAAGCAGCAGCCTGATGGTGAAGATCCTGTCACCGAAGATGGTCATCGACCTGCCTCATTCGCCGGCCGGCGGGAAGGAACAACGCCCTCCCCGCCAACCGATCATGCTTATTGACACATGTTGTTGACTGCCGCCTGCAACGAACTGCTGGAGGCCATCAGCCGGTCGAGCGCGTTCACCGTATCGGTCACCGAATGCTGCACGTTTTCGGTGGTCTGGCGATTATCTCCTGCGGATTTGACCACCGTCTGGATCTGTTCCATCACCTTCTGACCGTGATCGGCCAGATCGGCGGCCCGATGGCTGACATCGTCCACCGAACTCGATATGGTCATGATGCCGCTGGAAATCTCCTCCATGGCCGTCAGGGCTGTGCTGATCACCTTGGAACCGTCGTCGAGCATGCGCATGCCATCCTGCATGGCGGCGATGGTCTGACGGCTGTCGCCTTCCACCATCTTGACGATGTTGGAGATATCCACCGCCGACCGTGAACTGTTCTCGGCCAACTTGCGGACCTCGTCGGCGACCACCGCGAAGCCGCGGCCGGCATCGCCGGCCCTGGCGGCCTCGATGGCGGCGTTGAAGGCCAGCAGATTGGTCTGGGAGGCGATTTCCTTGATGATGTCGACAAAACTGCCGATCTTCTCCACCTGGCCCACCAGGGTGGACACCATCTCGTTGTTCTGCTGCATGGAACGGTTGATCTGCTGCATCTTGTCGCCGGCTTCGGCTCCGGCCCTGCGGCCGTTTTCCGCCTCACGGGACATGGACCCGGCCAACTGGCTGACCTTTTCGCTCACGCCCAGCATTTCGGTGGACGATTCCAGCATCCGGCGGATACTGGTCTCCGACGCATCCAGACGGACCACCTCCTCATCAAGCGACTTGTTCATCAGGTCCATGTTGTCCCGCACCTGCTCCATCTGGCGCCGGGAATCGGCGACCAAATCGGACACTTCGCCGCTGGCGGTGCTGACCAACTGCTCGACCTCGGCCTCGGAGCTGATATCGAGGGCAAATTCCAGCGCGCCCTTGATGTTGCCCTTGGCATCCTTGATCGGCGCGCCGGTGTACTTGAAAGGAATTTCCCGGCCGTTGACCCTGGCCACGGTCTTGGCCGACACCACGCTGTCGGACCGCATTGCCTGATTGCAGGCGCATTGGTCAGTGTGGCAATGGGTAGTGTTGAACAGGGAGTAACATTTCTTGCCGATCAGTTCATCGACACTCATTCCCAGTGCCCGGGCCCCGGCCGGATTGATGTAGGTGATGGTGAACTCGGTATCGATGGAGAAAATCGGCGTGGGGATGACGTTGAGGTTCTCGATCTTCTCGTTGGCCTCCTGACGCTGGCGCGCCTCATCGGTAATGTCGAGCACGAACTCGAGCGCGCCGGTGATGTTGCCCTTGGCGTCCTTGATCGGCGCGCCGGTGTACTTGATCGGCATGATCACTCCGTCTCGCGGCCGGGCAATGGTCTCCTCGCTGATCACCGAATCGGTTTTCATGGCCCGGTTGCAGGCGCATTTTTCGGTCTGGCAATGGGGCGTCTTGAACAGATCGAAACACTTGCGACCGATGGCGTCATCCGGAGTCAGGCCCACCGCCGCCGCGCCCGCCGGGTTGATGTAGTTGATGGTAAAGTCAGTATCGATCGAAAGAATCGGCGTCGGGATGGCGTTGAGATTCTCAATCTTGGTGTTGGCATCGTGCCGCTGACGTGCCTCCTCGGTGATATCGAGGATAAACTCGAGCGCCCCCTTGATATTGCCCTTGGCATCCTTGATCGGCGCGCCGGTGTACTTGATCGGCACGATCATACCGTCACGCGGCCGGGCGATGGTCTCCTCGGTGACGATTGCATCCCGTTTCATCGCCTGGCCGCAGGCGCATTTCTCGGTTCGGCAATGCGGCGTCTTAAACAGATCGTAACATTTCTTACCCAGGACCTCGTCCGGTGTCAGGCCAACCACCCCTGCCCCGGCAGGAGTCATGAAGGTAATGGTGAAGTCGGTGTCGATGGCCATGATCGGC
>JAUWAH010000359.1 GCA_030602145.1 Desulfobulbus sp. | reverse complement strand
GGGACGGAGGCCGACAACCTTGATTTCCCGGCCGGGAGAAATGGCCTCGACAATGTCCAGGATTCTATAACTCGGTATTTTGGGGACAAAAATTTCACCGCCCTGCATGATGTCGATCGCTTTGAGCACCATGTCAACCCCCTCATCTGCGGTGATGGAGAAGCGGGTCATTTCCGGATGGGTAACGGGAAGGGGTTTGCCCTGTTGCCGGCAGGACAGGAAAAAAGGAACAACTGAACCCCGACTGCCGAACACATTGCCATAACGGACAACGGAGAATTTAATGGCTCTCTTGCCCTTGAAGGTGTTTGCGGCCACAAACAGCTTGTCGGAACAGAGTTTAGTGGCTCCGTAGAGATTGATCGGTGCTGCTGCCTTGTCGGTGCTGAGGGCGATGACCTTCTGGACTTCCGAATCAAGACATGCCTCGATGACGTTTTGGGCCCCGACCACATTGGTTTTGATGCATTCGAACGGATTGTACTCCGCCGCCGGGACCTGTTTCAAGGCAGCGGCATGGATGACGATGTCGATCCCTTCCATGGCTCGTCGCAACCGACCGGGATCACGGATATCCCCAAGAAAATACCGTATGGCTTTGTGACGAGCGTCCGGAAATTCCTGCGCCATTTCATATTGCTTGAGTTCATCCCGGCTGAACACCACCAAACGCTTGATCCCGGGATACCGTGTGAGAATGGTCCGGACAAAGGTGTTGCCGAAGGTGCCTGTTCCGCCGGTGATCAAGATACTTTGGTTGTTGAGCATCGGATAACCCCGTTGCGAAATCCTTGGCGAGGAGGAGGTTGAACAGAGGGAGGAGGAGACGACAGTCCGATGGTCCGCAGACTGTTAAATTTTTTGTATTACATATACCGGTTCGAGTCAATATGGGTCAACATTTTCATGCGTGACGATCAATACCCATTCGGCCGCCGGTCCATGTTTAGCGGTCAGAACCCTCTCGTCTGTCTCCATTGGAAGCACAAAGCCCCGTTCACCATCCAAGGGTGGGAACGGGGCCAACCGTCAAGGGGCGATCAGTAGGCCCCTTTATTGCCAGTTTCCTGGGATGGCATACGATGTCGCTTCTTGTGGTCGCAGGGACGCCGCCTCCTCCCAGAGAAAGCGGTCATGGTATCCATGGGCCAGGATACTGTTTGTGATCTGTCTGTTGGATGCGCAATGATTCTGAGACATGGTGTTCATCTGAATAATGGCAGATGATTCGGTCTTGTGATGAAAGACTATGATTTTCATGGCGGATATTCTCCTCGGTTCCCCGAGGACGATACCAACTCGACCTCGGGGGACTCTGGATTGTGGATTTTTGGGATCAACCCTGGAGCAGTTGCAGGGCGAGCTGTGGCGTCTGGTTGGCCTGGGTGAGGATGGACACGCCGGCCTGCTGGAGGATGTTGGCCTTGGTCATCTCCGAGGTTTCCTGGGCGATGTCGGCATCCCGGATGCGCGAGCGGGCTGCGGTCAGATTTTCGGCAACGTTCTGCAGGTTGGATATGGTTGATTCGAAGCGGTTTTGGATTGCGCCGAGATTGCCGCGCTGGGAATCGATTTTGCCAAGGGCCGCATCGATGATCTTGAGGGCGTCATTGGCTCCGAGGATGGTGCTGATGTCTACATCGGTCACCTCTTCAAGGTCGGCTATGCTTGTGGTGTTTGCCGCCGACCTGAGTACGCTTCCTGCAGCCGGGTCTGCATCCGAGACGATGGTATAAGAGTCCTGTGAGGAAAATTCGACCGTGCCGGCTATATATCTGGAGCCGCTGAAATTGGCTGTTATGGCTTGCGGTATATTGTTGTCACCGGTCAGTGTCATGTTTGGACTGCCGCCGCTATGGGAGTAGTCACTGAGGATTATATTCCTTCCTTCCGCCTGGACAAGCACCAAACTGCTGCCGTTCATCTGTGCCGTCACACCGGTGGTGCCGCTTTGATCATTGATCACTCTGGCCAGTTCGCTTAGGTCGGTGGGGGTGATGAAAGCGTTGATGGTAGCGGAATTGCCGCCGCTGCCGATGGTCAGACTGACAATACCGTCCGAGGCAAAATTGGAAACGGTAGCAGTGGTTCGACCGGTTGCCGTTACACCGGTGAGAGCGGAGTTGTTGTTGACCAGGGTGGCGATATCGTAGGCGGTACTGCCTCCTGGGACGGTGATGGGTGCCTGGCCGGTGGAACCGTTGATGGTGAGTGTTTGCGAGGCAATGGTATTGGCGGTCGCCGGAGCTGCGGAAACCGAACCGGTCCCGGAATTGGCGGTGGTGTTGACGCCATCGATTGCATAACGGTCAAGGTCGTCGGCGGCGACGGATTGGATGGTCACGCCGATGGTTTCATTGGCATTGGGGCCCACTTGAAACTGTTGCGAGACGAAAGTGCCATCAATGATCTTCAGGCCATTGAACGTGGTCGAATTGGCGATCCGGTTCATCTCCGTCTTCAATTGGTTGACCTCGGCCTGGAGGGCAGCTCGGTCAGCGGCGGAGTTGGTGGCATTGGCGGCCTGGACAGCCAGTTCCCGCATACGTTGCAGGATGTTGGTGGATTCCTGCATGGCGCCTTCAGCGGTCTGGGCGAGCGAGATGCCGTCGTTGGCGTTGCGGGCAGCCTGGTTGAGGCCACGGATCTGGGCGGTCATCCGGTCGGAGATGGCCAAGCCGGCGGCATCGTCCTTGGCGGAATTGATGCGGAGTCCAGAGGATAGCCGCTCCATCGAGGTGGCGAGATCGCCTTGGGAGCGGGCCAGATTTCTTTGGGCATTCAGGGATGCGACGTTTGTATTGATCGTTAAAGCCATGGTTTCCTCCATGAATTTTTCGCCTCGGTCATCCAATGACGGACTCTTCGGCTCACGATACAAACGTAGCTGTTCTCTCGGTACTCTTACTGTCTCTCACTCCACTCTTCGGCGTCTATACCGGGGAGCTTAAGGTGTTTTTTGCACAAAAAAAGAAATCTGATGCCCCTCAATCTTCAGCCAGGTACCGTTGACGGGACGAGATCTCTCACTGTGTTCGAGATGACGTCCGAAAGATGTCCTTTCGACGCGCACAGCGACGAGAAATCTCTCAATTATTTCGTAGATTTCTCGCTACACTCGAAATGACAAAAGGGCCGTTTTCCGACTTTTTACCAATGCATCAAAAAAAGAAAAGGCCGCAGAAGATTCTTCTTCGGCGGCCCTGGTCGGGTAAAAGGTGGCAGGCGAGCTTACTTGTCGACCTTCGGCAGCGGTGTGCGGGTATCGTAGTGGGGGTCCTCGAGGATGACCTGCAGGGCTCGGTTGGTGGCCGGCGCATAGAGAATGGGGCCGGACAGGTTGAGAGTGATTTCCTTGTCCTCGGAGATGGAGACGATCACCAGCACGAAACAGGCGCCGTCGGCCTCAATGCCCAGTTTCTGCCGCTCGCGGTCATCGGGCAGCACCAGGTAGTCGAGGAAGAAGTTGGTCGGGTCGGTGACCACGAAGGCAAAGGCAGGATCGTCGACACACTGAATCCAGAACAGCGGCCCTTGCTTCTTGTTGGGCATGACCAGAAAATTCTTCAACTGATCCAGGCCGACCAAACCTTCGGGGAAATGGAGAAC
>JAUWAH010000266.1 GCA_030602145.1 Desulfobulbus sp. | reverse complement strand
GGCCCCTGCCCACGCCGGGCATCGCCTTTATCACCACCTCGATGCGCGCCGACGCCGGGGTGGTCATCTCCGCCTCGCACAACCCCTTTCAGGACAATGGCATCAAAATTTTCTCCGCCGACGGCTACAAACTGCCCGACGAACTGGAGGCCGACATCGAGGACCTGATCTTCTCACAGAAGATGGCGGCGCTCCGGCCGGTGGCCGACGAGATCGGCAAGGCCTCGCGGATCGAGGACGCCGCCGGCCGCTATATCGTTTACCTGAAAAACACCTTTCCCAAGGACTACGTGCTCGACGATTTCCACATCGTGCTCGACTGCGCCCACGGCGCCACCTACAAGGTTGCCCCCCATGTGTTCTCGGAACTGGGGGCCAAGGTGACCACCATAGGCGTCGAGCCGGACGGCAAGAACATCAACCACGAGTGCGGCGCCCTCCACCCCGAAGTCATGGCCGCCAAGGTCAAGCAGGTGGGCGCGGACATCGGCCTGGCCCTGGACGGTGACGGCGACCGGCTGATCGTCTGCGACGAACACGGCGCCATCGTCGACGGCGACCACATCATGGCCATCTGCGCCGCCGAGTTGATGCAGCGCCGCAAACTGAAGAAAAAAACCCTCGTGGCCACGGTGATGAGCAATATGGGATTGGAGCAGGCGATGACGGCCATGGGCGGCCAGATGGTGCGTACCCAGGTGGGCGACCGCTACGTGGTCGAAGCCATGCGGGCCAAGGGATACAACTTCGGTGGCTAACAGTCCGGGCATCTGGTGTTCCTCGACCACAACACCACCGGCGACGGCACCCTGGCGGCGCTGCAACTGCTGGCGATCATGATCAAGAAGAACAAACCGCTCTCCGAGTTGGCCACCATCATGTCCACCTTCCCCCAGGTGCTGCAGAACGTGCGCATGGCGAGCCGCATCGCCCCTGAGCACATCCCGGGTTTTCCCGAGGCCCTGGAAAAGGCGGAAGGCAAACTGGGCAGCCGGGGCCGCATTCTGGTGCGGCCTTCGGGAACGGAGCCGGTCATTCGGGTGATGACCGAGGGCGAGGACGAACAGGAGATCGCCACCATCGCCGACGAACTGTGCGCGGTGATCCGCCGAGCGGATCGGGGATAAAAACCCGCCCGATCTTCCCCAGCAGATAAAAAAACAGGCCGTCTTCACCGGGAAGACGGCCTGTTCTCGTTGAGGCGACCGGCGGTTATCGCCCGGCGGCGGCCATAGCTTTCTTGAAGCCTTCGACCGAACCGGCGATCACCTTCTCATCGACGCAGAAGGCCAAACGGATATAGCCTGGCTGGCCGAAGCCGCGGCCTGGAACGGCCAGGATCTTCTGGTCGGCCAGCAGGCGGCAGAAATCGACATCGTCGATCGGTGACTGCGGGAAGAGATAAAAGGCGCCCTTGGGCCGGACATAGTGCATGCCGGCCTCGTCCAGCACCCGGCAGAACACCTCAAGCCGGCGGGCATAGATCGAATTGTCCGCCGACACGTCCTGGAGTTGGACCACCGCCCGCTGCATCAGGGCCGGGGCGTTGACAAAACCGAGGATGCGGTTGGCCAGGGTGAGCGCGCCGAGCACCGCCTCTTTGTCGGCCATGTCCGGATGGACGGCGAGATAGCCGATGCGCTCGCCCGGCAGCGACAGCTCCTTGGAATAGGAGGAGGCAATGATGGCGTTGGTGGTGGTGGGCATTAACGGCGGCACCTGATGGTTGTCGAAGACGATGTTGCGGTAAGGTTCGTCCGACACAAGATAGATGGAGGTGCCGAACCGTTTGCCGGCCGCATCGAGCATCTGACCCAACTGGTTGAGCGACTCGGCCGGATAGATCTGGCCGGTGGGGTTGTTGGGCGAGTTGATGAGCACCACCTTGGTTTTGGCGTTGAGCGCCGATTCAATGGCAGCCAGATCGATGTTGAACTCCGCGTCAGTGGGCACCACCTTGGCGACGCCACCGTGGTTGTCGATGTAGAATTTGTATTCGACAAAGAAGGGGGCGAGAATGATCACCTCGTCGCCGGGGTCGAGCAGGGCCTTGAAGATGACATTAAGGCCGCCGGCCGCGCCGCAGGTCATGAGGATGTCGTTTGCTCCCAGGGCGACGCCCTGCTCGGCACCGAGGCGCTTGGCCAGTGCCTCGCGGACAAACGGGTAGCCGGCGTTGGGCATGTAGCCGTGCATGCCGGTTTGCTCGCTGGCGGCAAGATCGCGAAGCACGGTATAGAATTTGGCCGGCGGCGGCACATCCGGGTTGCCGATGCTGAAATCGAACACCTTGTCGGCGCCGAACTCGGCCTTCAACCGTGCGCCCTCCTCGAACATCTTGCGAATCCAGGAGGATTGTTCCGCAAACGCCTGCATTTTTTTGGCTACACCACTCATTGCACGTCCTCTCTTTGTTGAGGTTGATTAGGCCACACGTTGCACGCCTGAAGCGACAGACCGAACAGACAACAACCCAAAAAGCTCTCACCTGCCGGCAAATTTCTTCTCGAAATATTCATAGGCCACGTTGATTTCCTTCATTTTCTCCTCGGCGACCTTCTGGAACTCCTCGCCCAGATGACCGACCTTGTCCGGATGGTACTGCATGGACAGCTTGCGGTAGGCCCGCTTGATTTCGGCAAAATCAGCTCCTTGCTCCAGCCCGAGCACCGCGTAGTACTGCTCCTCCAACTGGCCGGCGCTGGCCGCTTCCTGCCGCTGACGATACATGTACTTGGCCTCGATGGTCCGCTGGTCGTAGACGGTAATCTCCAGCAGTTGGGCGATCTCGCGGGCCAGGCGCAACTCTTCGGCGGGCGGAGGTTGCTTGGTATAGATGATCTGATAAATCAGCTCAAGCAGAATGAGCCGCGGCTCGTAGGCAAAACCGGTGCGAAAATCCTCCAGGAGCCGCCGCAGGTCGGTGGGGCTGTTGCGGGCCTCCTTGACCAGTTGCTTGACCCAGTACATCTGATCCTGATTGTAACGGAGATGATACTGGAAAAAGTTGAGGATGGTGTTGAGTTCTGCCCGGGTGAAATGGCCGTCCACCTGGGCGATCTTGACCAGGATGTTGACCAGCAGAAAGACGAACCGGTTGTGGCTCTCGGTCTGCGAAGCCTCATAGGTGGAAACCCGACGCCGGACATAATAGGAAAAGCCCCAGAAGGCAGCGATCAGCAGCAGCAGACCGGCCAAGCCGGAATAAAAGAGGAGGCCGATGAGGTTGAGCAGGGCCGGAGCGCCGCCAGTGACCAGGGCGATCATGGCGAGGATTAGGAGGCAGCCGCCACATCCCGGTTGATTGCGGTATCGATATTCCATGCGTTAGCTTTGTAGATGGATAGTCTGCAAGGTGGTCAGCGAGACAAACCATTGGTGGTTCAGGAGTTGGAGATGCGTTCCGGGCCATCCGGCTTGTTGCGTGTGAAAGTGTGCAACCATGAAGGCCGTTGTCTCCCCTTCACAGACTAACCAGCATTGGCTGAACCACGTTGGCCGGCCACAACAAACAACGAAAGGCCCGCACTCCGGCATGGTCCCGCCGCCGGACCCGGCATCGTTGATAAAAATTGCTTCAGGATCAACCGGCTACCTGTCTTCACGACCGGCAAACAGCGCATCGACGAACTCGCGGGCGTCGAAATCCCGCAGATCGTCGATCTGCTCGCCGATGCCGATAAACCGGACCGGAATCTTGATCTCCCGACAGACATTGGCCACGATGCCGCCCTTGGCAGTGCCGTCGAGTTTGGTCAGGGCCAGGCCTGTGACCCCCACGGTCTCATGGAAAAGTTTGGCCTGGGCAATGCCGTTCTGGCCAGTGGTGGCATCGAGGACCAGCATCACCTCATGCGGGGCGCCGGCCATCTTTTTGGCGATGACCCGCTTGATCTTCTTCAGTTCCTCCCTGAGATTGACGCTGGTGTGCAAACGGCCGGCGGTGTCGATGATGACGACATCGTACCGGTGGGCGGCCCCATGGGCCAGACCGTCAAAGACCACCGAAGAGGGATCGGCTCCGGGCTGCTGGGCCACGACCTCGACGCCGACCCGTTCGCCCCATATTTTCAGTTGGTTGATGGCGGCGGCCCGGAAAGTGTCGGCGGCCACCAGCAGCACCGACTGGTCGGACCGAACGAATTTGGCCGCCAGTTTGCCGATGGTGGTGGTCTTGCCGACACCGTTGACCCCGACCACCATGATGACAAAGGGGCCTTCATCGGGCATAACCAGTTCGGCCGGCTGCTCGGAGGCTTCGATATAGGCGAGGATCTGATCGCGAAGGATGGCCTTCAGGGCCTGGGGGTCGCTCAATTGGTCGCGCTTGACCTTTTTCCTGGCCACGTCAAGCAGTTCCAAGGTGGTGGCCACGCCAAGGTCGGCGGTGATCAGAATCTCCTCCAACTGATCGAACAGATCCTGATCGATCTCCTTCTTGCCGAGGAACAGGCGGTCGAGGCGGTAGACCAGGGCGTCCCTGGTTTTGCTGAGTCGATCCTGCAATCGTTGGAACAGGGATTTGGAAACCGGCTTGTCCCGTGGGCCTGGCGGTGGGCTCGGCGCCGAGT
>JAUWAH010000411.1 GCA_030602145.1 Desulfobulbus sp. | reverse complement strand
GTCCTGGAGCATGAAGGTGACGCCGCCCGAGGTGCCGATGCCGGGAATGGCCGGTGGCGAAAAGGCAAAGCCGATGGCACCGCTCAGGCCCCCTAGCTTCCTGTTGAGCGCCTGCTTGATCGCTTCGTACTGCACCTCCGGTTGCTTGCGCTCCGCCCAGTCCTCCAGGGTGATGAAGAAAAAGGCCGAGTAGGTGTTGGTGACCTGGCTGAGCATGGAATACCCGACGACCGAGGTGCAAAATTTGACCCCCGGCGTCTCCATGATCAGGCGTTCCGCCTCTGCGGCGAGGGCTCTGGTCCGTTGCAGGGAGGCGGCATCGGGCAACTGGATGCCGGCGTACAGGTACCCCTGGTCCTCCTCGGGGAGAAATCCCGTCGGCACCGCCTTGCCGAACATGCCGGTGAGCACCACCATGCCCACCAGAAACAGCAGACTGATGAAGCTCTTACGCACCGCCACCCGGCAGAGGCCGACATACCCGTTGGTGGCCCGACCGAAGAGCCGGTTGAACCAGTCGTAAAACTTCTGCAACGGCCCCCGCCCCTTGACCTTGGGTTTGAGCAGGAGGGCGCAGAGGGCCGGGGAAAGGGTCAGGGCGTTGAAGGCCGAGATGATCACCGACAGGGCGATGGTGAGGGCGAACTGCTGGTAGAGCCGGCCGGTGATGCCGGGGATGAAGGCCGTCGGCACGAACACCGCCGCCAGGATGATGGCGATGGCGATGACCGGCCCGGACACCTCCTCCATGGCCTTGAAGGTGGCCTCCTTGGGACTGAGCCCGTGTTCGATGTGGTGCTCCACCGCCTCGACCACGACAATGGCGTCATCGACCACCAAGCCGATGGCCAGCACCAGGCCGAACAACGACAGGGTGTTGATCGAGAAGCCGAACAGCGGGAAGAACATGAAGGTGCCCACCAGGGAGACCGGCACGGCCAGCAACGGAATCAGGGTGGCCCGCCAGCCCTGGAGGAAGATGAACACCACCAGAATGACCAGCACCAGGGCCTCGAAGAGGGTGTGCTGGATCTCCTTGATCCCTTCGGTGACCGCCAGGGTGGTGTCGAGGCTGACCACGTAATCCAGGTCCGGCGGGAATCGTTTCTTCAGTTCCTCCATCAACTCCTTGGCGCCGTTGGCCGCTTCCACAGCATTGGAGCCGGGCATCTGGTAGAGGGCGACGAGGGCGCTCGGTTTGCCGTTGAGCCGACCCTCAATACTGTAGGTCTGGGCGCCAAGTTCGATCCGGGCCACATCGCTGACCCGGACCATGGAGCCGTCCGGATTGGCCCGCAGCACCACCCGGCCGAAATCCTCCTCCGTCTCCAATCGCCCTTGGGCCCGGACCGCGTAGGTGAATTCCTGGCCGGGGGGGACCGGTTCCGCCCCCACCTGGCCGGCCGGGTTGACCGTATTCTGGGCGTTGATGGCGTTGACGATCTCGGGGATGGTGATGTTGAGTTTGGCCAGTTGATCGGGCTTGACCCAGAGCCGCATGGCGTATTTGCCCGCCCCGAAGATGGTGACGCTGGCGATGCCCTTGACCCTGGTCATCTGGTCGTTGATGTTGATGTAGCAGTAATTGGCCAGGAACACGTTGTCGTAGGTGCCGTTCGGCGAATAGAGACCGAACATGATCAGCGGCGAGGCGGTGGATTTTTCCACTTTGACGCCGTAGTTGCGTACATCGCTGGGCAACTGCGACTCGGCCTGTCCCTTGCGCATCTGGGCCAGCAACTGGTCAGTGTTGGAATCGGTCTTGATGTCAAAGTTGATGGTCAGCTTGGTTTCGCCGTTGTTGGCGTTGATCGAATACATGTAGTTCATGTTGTCCACCCCCGACATTTCCTGCTCGATGGGGGTGGCCACCGCCTGCTCCAGGGTGAGGGCGTCGGCGCCGGTATACACGGTCGACACCTTGATCTCCGGCGGCACGATATTGGGGAACTGGGCGGTGGGCAGACCGCTCATGGCCACGAGGCCGACAATCACCATGAGGATCGAGATGACCATGGCCACGATGGGCCGATTGATGAAGAATCTGGCCATGGCGCCTCACCTCTTCTCCGCCGGCGCGGCGGATGGTACCGCTTTCGGCGCAAAGGGTTTGGCGACCACGGTCATGCCGGGCCGCACCTTCTGCACGCCCTCGACCACCACCTGCTCGCCGGGGCTGAGTCCCTTGTCGATGATCCAGTCGGAGCCGACCCGCTCGCCGGCCACCACCGGCCGGACGTCGACGGTGTGGTCCGGTTTGACTACCGCCACCAAGTGCTTGCCCTGCATCTCATTGACCGCCCGCTGCGGCACCAGCAGGGCGCCCTCCTTGATCTGCACCGTGGCCCGAATGCGACCGTACTGGCCGGGACGGAGCCTGTTGTCCGGGTTCGGGAAGAGGGTGCCGATCTTGATGGTGCCGGTGGTGGCATCGACCTGCCGGTCCATGACCGCGAAGTGCCCCCCGTGGGGGTACAGGCTGCCGTCGGCCAGGATCAGTTCCAGCGGCAACTGCTCCATTCGTTCGTTGCCTGCTGCGGCGGCGTTGAGATACTCCCGCTCACTGATGTTGATGTAGACCTTGATTGGATCGACGGTGGAGACCGAGGTCAGTTCCTCCTGCATGTTTGGCCCCACAAGGTCGCCCAACTGGGTCTTGGCGATGCCGGCGATGCCGTCCACCGGTGAGGTGATCTTGGTGAAGCCCAGGTTGAGTTGCGCCTCCTCGACCGCCGCCTGAGCCGCCTCGACCGCCGCCCTGGTGGTCAGTTCGGTGCCGACGGCGTCGTCCAGGTCTTTCTGGCTGACGGCATTTTTCTGGGCCAGCGGCCTGATCCGGGCCAGGTTGGCCTTGGCGGTCTCGTGCCGGGCAACCTGTTGGGAGAGTTGTGCTTTGGCCTTGTTGAGCGCCGCCTGGAAGGGACGCGGGTCGATCTCGAACAGCACCTGTCCCTTGCGGACGACCTCGCCTTCCCGGTAATGCTGCTGGATGAGGTATCCCGTGACCTGGGGACGGATGGTGGCGTTGACCAAGCCATCGAGGACACCGACCCATTCCTTTTTCACCGGCACGTCCT
>JAUWAH010000045.1 GCA_030602145.1 Desulfobulbus sp. | reverse complement strand
GTAGGCTTGCGCATAAATCTTCGCGGCTTCGGCGTCCGCCTGACCGCGAATTTCAATTGCTTCCCGATTGGCGACCGAGGTGATCTCAAGCAATTCACGATCGACCCGACCGAGGATTTCCGCTTTTCGACCTTCACCGGTTGAGCGTTTTTCGGCGGCGATTCGTTTCCGTTCGGAAATCATCCGGTCATAGACCCGCAGCCGAACCGACTCGATGTAGTTGACCCGCCTGAACATGACATCCAGCAGTTCTATGCCGTACTGCGGTGTGACCTTGGAGGCCGCTTCCAGGACCATCTGGCTGATTTTGTCCCGGCCCACCTTGGGCGGCACGATCATGTCCCTGGTTTGAACGGTGGACAGCATATAATCGCGGCTCCAGTCGGAACTGCGGATGATATCGATCAGATCGTGCTTGTTCACCAGGTCACGGACCGTACCGGCGATGATGTCGTTGAGCAGGGAGGAGGCCCGCCTTTACGTGCCCACGGCCTGTAGGAAACGCAGTGGGTCGTCTATGCGCCAGCGGGCGGTGTTGTCCATGTAAATGAAGGTCTTGTCGATGGTCGGGATCTGGTTGGGATCGCCATCCCAGATGAGCACCCGTTTGTCAAAGTACTGCACCACCTGGATGAAGGGCATCTTGAATTTGAGGCCGGCCTCGGTTACCGGTTCGCCCACCGGAGCGCCAAACTGGGTGATAACCGCCTGCTGCCCTTCCGGGAGAACGAAGAAACCGTCCCAGACCGTGACGGCGGTGCCGGCGAGGATGCACAACAGGAAAATACGAATGATTTTGTCCATGAGATCGTGTCGGTTAAAGGAAGAGAAATAAACCGTCGGGACAGGTACCCCTCGGTTACCTGGTCACCGCAGGCGGCTCTTTGGCCGTCTTGCGGGTGAGGTCGAAGAGCGGCAGGATGTTCTGTTGGTTCTTGTCGATCACGTAGACATGATCAACCTGGGGCAGGATACCTTCCATGGCCTCAAGATACAACCGTTGGCGGGTGACCTCTTCCGTTCCCTGGTATTCCTTGACGATGGCCTTGAATCGATTGGTTTCACCGGTGGCCCGGTTAATGCGCTCGGCCGCATAGCCGTGGGCCTCTTCGACGATCTGCTTGGCACTGCCGCGTGCCTTGGGGATCACCTTGTTGTAGGTCTCCTCCGCTTCGTTGACCAGCCGCTTCATGTCCTGATCGGCTTCGTTGACCTCGTTGAACGCCGGCTTGACCTGTTCGGGCGGATTGATGTCGAGGAGTTGCAGGGTGACAATGCTGATGCCGCATTGCAGTCGATCGACCTGTCCCTGCAGTTCCTGTTTGGCGTTTGCGGCCAGCACCTCGCGATTGCCGAGGACGTAGTCGAAGTCCATGTTGCCGACGATCCGCCGGGTAACGGTTTCCGATGAGTCCCGAACCGCCTGGGCAACGTCGCGGACCTTGAAGAGGAAATCGACCGGGTCGCTGACCTTGTACTGGACGATCCAGGCGACCTCGATCACGTTCGTATCCCCGGTCAGCATCAGGGCTTCCATGTCATAGCCCTTGCGGTCGAAACCTGAGCCGATGCCAGGGGTGCGGGTTCGGAAGCCGAATTCCTCCTTGCGGACCGTCTCCACATCGACCTTGGCCAGTTCTTCCACGTAGGGGATCTTGAATTGGAGACCGGGCTGGGTGGTTCGGCTATATTGACCAAAGCGGAGGATGACGCCGACCTCGCCCGGCTTGATGGTGTAGAAGCTGGAAAAAGCGCCTTGGATCAAAAGAGCAACGGCGACAATCGCCAGGATCTTGCCCGCCCCTGCAAAAAGGCTGGGCGGTTCATCGGCAGGCTGTCCCCCCTGGGGGTCGCGTGGCGCGGTCCCCCCTTCCTTGCCGGCAAAGGCGTCCCGGATTTTTTGGATCAGCACGGCAAGGATATCTTCCGGCCCTGACGGTTTCTTCTTTCTGCCCCAGGGTGGTTGTTCGTTCATTGGCATGGATACGGCTCCATTGGTTGCGGACTCGGATGGGGTGGATGACGACCCGGCCGGGGGGCCCTGGCACCGGGGTCTCTTGGTCACGACGAGGGGTAAACGGTGCCTATATTATGCACTCGGGTCATTCCCGTCAAACAAGATCGGAACGATCGAGCCGTTTTCCGATGCGAACAACTCCACGGGGGAAGGTTTCCTTCTCACGGCAGCATCCGTATCCAGGCGATAACAAGTATGAGCAGTGCCAGGATAAACAGAGGTGCCTGCCATCCCGGGCTGCGCAATCGGGCGATGCATCCCGACCATTGCCCCAGCCAGCCGCAGCAGAAACCGCATACGCACCCGAACAGATGGGCGCCCAGGTCGGTGCGGACGCCTTCGACGCCTAAAAAGGCAAGCAGACCGGCGCCTGCTCCCAGGGGGAGCAGGAAACCGCGGTGAAATTGGCGGCCAAATCGAGCCATTTGCAGACCGGTCAACAGACCGATGGCTGCAAAGACCGAGGTGGAGAAACCAACGGAGAGGTGGGGCTGCTGCCGAAAGAGGATATTGACAAGATTGCCGAGCGCTCCGGTGAAGATCAGCAGCAGCCAGCATTGACCATAGCCGATCAGCCTGCCCAGCAGGTGGATGATCACCCCGCCGATCAGGCAGTTGCCCAGCAGGTGGGCGGGATCGGCATGCAGGGTCAGGGCGGTCAACAGTCGCCACCACTGGCCTTGATCCAAAATAGCAGCACTGTCGAGCGCTCCCCTGGCAAACCAGACGGTATCCGGTGACCAGGAGCCGGTATGGGCGAAAAAGAGGGCAAGAAGAACCATCGTGACCACTGTCGGCTGGACCAAGGGCGACTGGGCTGGCATCGGCGGCGGTTTCGGTGGCCAGTGCAGGTTCTCGCGACGATATTGATCGAGGTGGAAGAGGGCGGCCGGAGCATCGTCAATCGCCACCAGAAGCCGGTTGCCCTCCGGATCATACCGGTGGAGAATGCCGACGGATTCTAGCACCAGGGCCAGAGAGTCCATCTGGTCTGAAGGACCTTCGGCAACCGGGATCAGCCCCGTTCGCCTGTCGAGTTCATGCTGCATGGCCTGAATGAAGAGATGGAATGCCCTTGGTTTCCGATGCAACGGGCGTTGCCGCGATCGGGTCGATTGTCAACCGGTATTGCTTGACAAGACGGACGCTGCCATTACAATATCAAAGTTCATCGTAAGCAGGGCTGCATCGTTGCGCAACTGCTCTGTTTCGACCGGCGCAAGTGTTCTTTCGCCGCACCCCCAACCATCATTGGACGGATTCATCATGCTTGCACTTCTCCAACGTTGCACCCCTTTTCTGCTTGTCTTGTTTACTCTGGCCTTCATGGAAGCCGGCTTGACCACTGAATATGCCGACGCCAGGTCCAAATCCGGAGGGCGATCGTTCAGCAGCCCTTCTAATCAGCCATCCGCCCAGCCGGGGGGCAGTCAATTCGGGCAACAGCGCCAACAACAGACCCCGCAGCAAGGCGGCGGCATTGGCCGGGGGTTGATGGGTGGCCTGGTTGGCGGCGCACTGGGCGGCCTGCTCCTGGGCAGCATGTTCGGCATGGGCGGCAGCGGCATGGGGATTCTGCCGTTACTGCTCCTTGGCGGTGTGGGCTATTTTCTCTACAAGCGCTTTGTCAATCGGCCTCCCGCCCCTTCCGCGGCAGGCTATCAGGCGCCGCCCGAGCCCAACAGATTTCAGAGCGGACCAGGTTCCTTCGGGGGCGGCTCCGTACCTCCGGTGCCCCCCATCCCGCCGATCCAGTCAGTCGATTCGGTGGAAGAGGGACTGGCTGCCATCCGCCTGACCGACCGGGGCTTTGACGAGAAATATTTCCTGGAGATTGCCTCGGATGTCTTCTTCAAGGTGCAGGCAGGTTGGATGCGCCGTGACCTGGATTCCTACCGCCATCTGTTGGGCAGCCAGTTGGCGGCCGAATATGAGGAACATTTCAGCCGCATGCGGGAACAGGGGGTGATCAATAAACTGGAGAGTATCGCCATCCGCCGCGTGGAGATCGTCGCCGCCGGCAGCGAAGGAGGCGAGGATTTCATCACCGTACTCTTTACCGCCAACCTGCTTGATTACAAGGTGAACGAAGCAACCGGCGCCCTCGTCGAGGGCAGCATGACCGAACCGGTGAAATTCGCCGAGCGTTGGACCTGGGCCCGGCCGATCCGCACCGAGGATTGGAAACTGGAGGGCATTGAGGTAGCCGAAGAGTAGCCAGTCGCTTTTCTTCTTGCCATGATGTGGGCCGCCTTCCCCCGGGGAAGGCGGCCTTCTTTTTTTTGACGATGCAAGATGGGCCGATGACTGGGGAGATCGGTGCTGTGCCCAATGGTCACCATCGGTGGATGGCAAAGGTGGTGTTCGCGGAAAGCCGCCAAAACAATCTTTCGCGCTTCGCTGCGTTCCGGAGCGACGATGTCCGGTATTGCCCGATGGTTCTCTATGAGCCGGTCATCATGGTAAAAAGGAAGGGACGGGACGGACAAGGGCATCAGAAAACGCCGCACGGACCATGCCAGTCCGTGCGGCGCAAGAAAAGCCCGGGGTTGGAGAGACGGCTGTTCCGGGGGCTTACCGGGCGTTGAGCTTCTCGGTGAGCACCGGCAGGAACTGCTTCAGGTCGGCCACCACCAGCACATTGGCCACCTCGCCGATGGGTGCATCCTTGTCGGTGTTGATGGCCACGATGAAATCGGATTTCTTCATGCCGGCCAGATGCTGGATGGCGCCGGAGATACCGCAGGCCACGTACAGCTTGGGTGTGACCGTACTGCCGGTGGTGCCAACCTGGCGATTATGGTCGACCCAGCCGGCGTCGACCACCGGCCGGCTGGCCCCGTACTCACCGCCCAGCGCCTTGGCCAGAGCCTGCACCATGGCCACGTTTTCCGGCTTGCCCACCCCGCGGCCGGCACTGACGATGACCTCGGCCTTGGTCAGATCCACCCCTTCAATCTTTGCCGCTTCATACCCGGTGCACTGGACCGTGCCGACGGTTTCGGTCTCGACGGCGATGACATTGGGAGTGCCCGACGGTTCGTCGTCCAGGCCGAAGGCACCGGCCTGAATGGTGAGGACGCTCTGCGGTGTGGTAGGTTTGATGATCCTCCGCAGTTTGGCATTGCAGGCCGGCACCACCGGTAGGCCGTTGTCGACGGCAACGACTTCGGAAACCTGGGCCGCCTTGAGGGCCACCGCGATCCTGGGAGCCAGATCCCAGCCATAGGACGAGTGGAGGAAAACGATCTGCGCCGGCTGTTCCTTGGCGATCACGTCAAGCAGCAGTTGCTTGTGCACTGCGGGGTTGTATTCGCCGAATCTCCCGGCATCGGCCAGGTAGAGGGGGCCGTTGAATTTGGGCAGTTCGCTGGGGTTGCCCACGAGAAACATGACGGCTTCGGCTTGCTGTTGCTGGGCAAAGGCGATCAGTTGGCTGTATTCGGCGCGCAGTTTTCCTTCCCGGAATTCTGCCACAAGTATGGTCTTCATGGGTCTCTCCTAAGCCAAGACAGTGGTTTTTTCTTTGAGCAGTTGGATCAGTTTATCGGCCAGTTCGGCGACATCGCCCTCCAGGACCAGGCCGCCGCCCTTCTTCTCGGGGAAGGAGCACGAGGCGATCTCCTGCCGGGAACCGGTACCACCGGTGTCCGGCGCCATGGTCAGCAGTTCCTTCTTTTTGGCCTTCATGATGTTGGGCAGGGTCGGATATCGTGGCGTGTTGAGGCCCAGCTGACAAGTAAGCAGCACCGGGGTGGTGGCCGTAACCACGGCCTTGGAGCCACCCTCCAACTCGCGCTTGACCTGGATGGCGCCATTGTCGTAGACAAAATCGACAATGGTGGTCACCGCCGGGATGCCGAGCAGTTCGGCGACCATGACGCCGACCTGGGCGCTGCCCCGATCCTGCGACTGCATGCCGGTGAAGATCATGTCAAAGTTCTTCTCCTTGGCAAACCCGGCGATCATCGCGGCGATTTCGACCGGCTCCCGCTTGGCGGAATCGGCATCGGCGATGTGGACACCGCGATCACAGCCCATGGCCAGGGCTTTTTTCATGGTCTCGGTCACCTGATCCGGACCGATGCACAACACGGTCAGGTCGGCGTCCTTGACTTGTTCCTTGAGCCGCACCGCCTGCTCGACGGCGTATTCGTCGTATTCGTTCATCCTCCAGGCCAGGTCCGCCCGGTCATACCATGTTCCCTCTCCGTTGATCTTGAATTTCGATTCCATGTCGGGAACCTGTTTGATGCAGATCAGTATGTTCATTCAATTCCTCCAGCAAGCAGACGCAAATGGTGGTTGGTGGTTCACGCGTTCGTCGAGGCAAGCCGTTCGGCCAGCACCTCGGCGATATCCCTGGGACGCAGTTGCTCTTCGACATCGGCGCCTTTGACGCCATCCTCGAACATGGTCAGACAGAACGGACAGTTGGCCAGCAGTTGTCCCGTCCCGGTGGCCACGGCCATCTGGACCCTTTTGATGTTGATCCGTTCGCCCAGCTTCTCTTCGGCCATGATCCGTCCGCCGCCGGCGCTGCAGCAAAAGGCCTGATCTCGGTTTTTGGCCATCTCGGTGATGTGACCGCCGGCCGCCCGAACCAGTTTCCTCGGCACGTCGTAGATGTCGTTGTGCCGCCCCAGGTAACAGGAATCGTGATAGGTGCAGGTGAACGGTTCGGCCTTGATCGGCAGTTTGCCAGCGGCGGTCAGCCGGTCGAGAAACACGGCATGGGGGACGACCTCGACATCGAAATCGAAATCGCGGTAGTCTTTGGCCAGGGTATTAAAACAGTGCGGGCAGGTGGTGACGATCTGTTTGACGCCGTAACCCTTGATGACCTCGACCATCTCCATGGCCAGGGTCTGGTAGAGGTATTCGTTGCCCATCTTCCGCATCGGCTCGCCGCAGCATTTCTCCTCTTTGCCAAGGATGCCGACCTTGATCCCGGCAGCCTGGCAGAGTTTGATAAAACTGGTGGCCACGGCGATGTTGCGTTTGTCGAAGGAGGCGTAGCAACCGACAAAATAGAGCACATCCACCTCCGGATCGTCGGCAAGCGGTTTGACGCCCAGCGGTTCGGCCCAGTCGCCCCGGGAGGCATATCCCATGCCCAGGGGATTGCCGTTGACCTCGGTCTGCTCCATGGCGGTCATCACCTCCTCGCCGGGGAACTCCCCTTCCATCAGCACCAGGTTGCGGCGCATCTCGACGATTTTACCCACGTGCTCGATAGAGGCCGGACAGATATCCTGGCAAGCGCGGCAGGTCGTGCAGGCCCAGATGGCTTCACGACCGACGGTGTCGATCAGGTTGGTTGCCGGATCGGCAAAGGCGACCTCACCGATCTGGTTGACCACCTGCATGGGGGAAAGCGGCTTACCGGTAAGAGAGGCCGGACAGCGGTCCTGGCAGCGCTTGCAAAGGGTGCAGGCGTCGGCGTCGAAGATGTCTTTCCAACTCAGGTCGGTCACCTGATTGGCGCCGAACTTTTCCGTGTTTTCATCTTCCAGGTTGACTGTGGTCAATTTCCCGGTCGGACCGCGATCGGCGAAGAAGTAATTGGCGCTGGTGGTGACGATGTGACGGAATTTGGAGAAGGGAATAACGGCGATGAATCCCAGCGCCAGCAGCAGGTGCACCCACCAGAGGCCGGCGTGGAGGGTGCGAAGGCTCGCCTCGTCCATTGCCGTCAGCAGGGCGGCTATTCCCCAGCCAACCGGCGACCAGGGCGCAAGTGGCGTCCCCATCTCGGTCACCGCCATCCGGGCGCCCTCGATGAGAAAGCCGGTGATCAGGATGGCAAGGAGCAGGCCGTGCATGAGGGCGTCGTCACCCTTGGTCACCAGTCCCTCCGGCCGGATCAGATAGCGGCGCACCATGAGACCGCCAAGCATGAGGATGGCTACTAACCCGGCCAGATCGAGGGTCAGCGAGAATAGCTTGTAAAAGGTTCCCTTGAGAAACTTGATCCCGAAGAAGAGGTCGGTGAAATCGGCCTGGATGACGATGAGCGAGGTGCCGATGACCAGAACGAAGAAACTCCAGAAGAAAAGAGCGTGGGCGCTGCCTGCACCGGGCACGCGTAATACTTTGGCCTGGAGAAGGACGTTGTCGACCAGGAACCTGAACCGTTCTCCCCGCTGATCGGTCCGATCAAGGGGATGACCGAGGCGATAGACCTTCAAGCGCTTGTACATTCCCAGGTCAAACACAGCCAGGGCGACGAGCAAGAGGCCGTACATGGGCGCCAAGGTCGTCCACCCATGCCCGACATTCCAATATATTTCACGGGTAAACTCCATCCAGACTCCCCCTTCTCTTCCCCCAGCGGACGTTGTCGTCCATGATGCGTGTACAGAAGAAGAGAGGCGGCTTGCGCCGTTGCTCTCTTCTCGATTTCCTCAACGGGTCGGATGACCGGCCATAGGACCGGTTACGTCGGTTACTTGGTCAATCCCGCACCGATCACCACCCGTTGCACTTCGCTGGTGCCTTCGTAGATCTCGGTGATCTTGGCGTCGCGCATCATTCTTTCGACCGGAAACTCACGCGTGTAGCCATAACCGCCATGCAGCTGCACCGCCTGGGTGGTGACCCGCATGGCGGTTTCGCTGGCGAAGAGTTTGGCCATGGCCGATTCCTGCGAGTAGGAGAGGCCGGCACTGGCGCGATAGGCCGCATTGTAGATCAGCAGCCGGGCTGCCTCGATCTGGGTGGCCATGTCGGCCAGTTGGAAGGAAACGCCCTGGAAAGAGGCGATCGGTTTATTGAACTGCTCACGCTCCTTGGTGTAGGCAAGGGCGGCGTCAAAGGCGCCTTGGGCGATGCCGAGCGCTTGGGCGGCGATACCGATCCGGCCGCCGTCCAGGGTCTTCATGGCCACCTTGAATCCCTGACCTTCCTGGCCGAGCAGGTTGTCGACGGGGATGCGGCAGTTTTCAAACACCAGTTCCATGGTAGGGGAGGAACGGATACCCATCTTCTTCTCCTTCTTGCCAAAGGAGAACCCCGGTGTCCCCTTTTCGACGATGAAGGCGCTGATGCCGCGATGCTTTTCGGCACCCTTGTCGCTTCGAGCCAGAACCACGTAAATCTCAGCCTCGCCGGCATTGGTGATGAATATTTTGGAGCCGTTGAGAATCCAGTCGTTGCCGTCACGGGTGGCGGTGGTTCTGGTACCGCCCGCATCGGAACCGGCGGAAGGTTCGGTCAGGCCGAAGGCGCCGATCTTCTCACCCTTGGCCAGCGGCACCAGGAATTTCTGCTTCTGGGCCTCGGTCCCGAACATGTAGATCGGGTTGGCACAAAGCGACAGGTGGGCCGACAGGGTAACGCCGGTGGAGCCGCAAACGCGGGAGAGTTCTTCGACGGCTATGGCGTAGCTGATATAATCGGCGCCGGCTCCGCCGTACTCCTCCGGAAAAACGATGCCGGTCAGGCCCAGTTCGGCCAACCGGTCGAACATCAGGGCCCGATCGAAGTGTTCGGTCTCGTCCCGTTCGGTGGCGGACGGTGCCACCTCTGTTTCGGCAAAGCTTCGTACCATGTCGCGAATCAGGTTTTGCTCTTCAGTCAACTCGAATTGCATGTGCGTCACTCCCCCAAGACATTGTCTTGTCTTCTCTGTTCAGTGTTCGGCCCCGGTCGGTCGGCACCTTGCGGCTCCTCCCTCAGTGCCTGGCTCTCCGAACGGTGCCCACCTGCCCGGGCAGGCCCCGCCGGATCCCGTTTTCTCGGTGCATCACGGGAATCGCACCGTTTCGCCGGCCGGACCGGCGCCTTACTCTTGCCCCTTGAGCTGCACGTAGAGGACGGTTCCCTTGGCGCAGGTCGTCCCGGCGGCGATGACCCACAGGTCGACGGTTACCTTGCGGCCCTTGATCTCGACCACCTTGCCGCGCACCTCCAGTTCCTTGTTGATCGGGGTCGGGGCCAGATAGTCGACCTTCAGCGAGGCGGTGACAAAGCGTGAGATGGACTGGCCGTCTTGCCTGGCCTTGGCCGCCGCCGCCGTTCCCGCGCCATGGCAATCGATCAGCGAGGCGATCATGCCACCGTACAAAAAACCGGGAAACCCGCCGGAATAGTGTGAACCCGGCGTGAAACGGCAGACGGTCTCCTCGCCATCCCAGAAGCTTGTCAGGTGCAGTCCCCGGGGATTGAGCCGGCCGCAGCCGTAGCAGTGCGCGTAGTCATCGGGGTATTGATCCTGAAAGGCCGATTCGTTCACTGCGTTCTCCATCGATGTTTCCGGGTGTCCGATTTGCTCGCCCTTGGCCATCTTGTCCTGGTAACCTGCGGTCGGTCACTCGTAGGAGTAAAACC
>JAUWAH010000276.1 GCA_030602145.1 Desulfobulbus sp. | reverse complement strand
TGGAAAAATCAATGAGTTCTGGATTCCCGCTTTCGCGGGAATGACGAAAAAAACTCGTCAGCAGTTCATTTTGGAAAAGGCTCTGTTATTCCCGAGATTTCTCGCTCCGCTCGAAATGACAAAATGGCCGTTTTTCTCCTTTTTTCGAATGCAGCAACAATGACATGATCCGTTTTGCATAGGTGGCCCCATGTTCTTCCGGAAAAAAGACGATCGGACTTCCCGCGGCAGCTTCCTCTCGTTGCTGGCGCTGTTCTGCATGGCCACCCTGATAGGCGGCCTGCTGATCGTCAATTACACCTCGCAAACCTCGCTGCAGGGCGCCAACAACACGCTCTTTCAGCAGAACCTCGAGGATTCGGGCCGGAGCATGAGCTACTTCTTCAGCGAACGGGAAAACACTCTCCGCGCCCTGGCTGCCTCCGCCCCGGTCACCGCCTATTTCGCCAACCAGGCCCTGGGCATGACCATGGCCTACGGGCTGCGGGCCAGCCTCAACAACATCAAGAGGCGGTTCGAGGAGCATGGCACCACCAGCAGATTGGGAAAAGCCCCCATCTACACCCACCTGGCCCTGCTCGACACAAACGGCTCGGTGCTGGCGGCATGGCCGGAGACGGTCGACGACGCCCAGGTTCTCCCCGCCGCCGCTTCGGTCTCAAACAACCGGGTCGAGGTGGTCAGCGGGGGAGACGGACGGATCAGCTTCACCGCTCCGGTCTCTCAAAATGAACGGGTGCTGGGGTATGTCCGGGGATGGGTGTCCTACCGGACCCTGGTGGAGTATCTCCTCGAGCACATGGCCGGCACCCTGATCATCACCGCCGGCCAAACCATTGCCTTCCAGTCCGGCACTGCCGTGTCGCTCCGTGCCGGGCAACTGCAATCCCTCATCGAACACCGCGGGTCTCCGCTCACGACGACGGCCGGCCAACTGGGCGAGGCCACACCGCCCTTGACCCTCTACCACGCCACCGTCCCCGGCTACGACATTACCCTCACCCTCCTCGACGAACGCGGCGCCATCGGTCAGCGCTCCAGCCGTTTCCTGTTCATGGCAACTCTGACCATCCTCTCGGTGGGGGTCTTTGCTGCCGCCACCTTCATCTGGCGGATGGGATCCAGGCGGATGGTGCTGGAAACATCGCTGGCGGAAACCATCAAACGCGAGCAGGCCGTTTCCGAAAAGAAAGAGGAGATGGAACTGGTCATCCAAGGCGCCCAGCTTGGCACCTGGAGCTGGAACATTGCCAGCGGCCGGGTTGAATTCAATGAGCGCTACTGGAGCATGCTGGGCTACGCCAAAACCGAGCTGCCCCAGCATATCGACAGTTGGAGGGGGCTGCTCCATCCGGACGATGCCGATCATGTAGTGCCGCTGCTCGAGGCGCACCTTGCCGGCACGACCTCGTCGTTTTCCGCCGAATACCGCATGCGTCACAAGTCCGGCCACTGGATCTGGATCCATGACAGCGGCAAGATGCTCCAGCGGGATGCGGACGGCCGACCGCTCCATGCCTTCGGCATCCATCTCGACATCACCGAGCGCAAGGAGTCGGCCGGATTGCTGGCCCGGGCCAAGGAGGAATCGGACGCCATCATCCGCAACTTCCTGGACACGCTTATCGTCGTCAACACCGCCCTGATGGTGGTCAGGGTCAATCAGGCTACCTGCGACCTGCTGGGTGCCGACGAGCGGCAACTGATCGGTCGCCATGTGGCCGAACTCTTCCACGACGATCCCGCCCGGGTTCGCGCCGCTTTTGCCTTTTACGCCGACGATGATCCGCAGAGACCAATGGTGACGGAGGAGTTGCGCAACATCGAACTCTGCTACCGGCACGCCAATGGCGGCCGTCTGCCGATGTCGTTCAATATCAGCCTGCTCAAGGACGACCACTCGGCCATCACCGGCGTGGTTGCCGGCGCCAAGGACGTCTCCGGCCTTCGCTCGGCGCTCGACCAGATCGACCGCCAGAAGCGGTACATCGAAACGCTGTTCGACATCGTGCCAACCGGGCTGGTGGCCATCTCTCCGGACGGAGAGATCGTCACCTGCAACCGCGCCTTCTCCGCGCTCGGTGCGACCTGGTCACAGCGGCTGGCCATCGGTTCGGAAGAGTGGACCGGTACCCTTGTCGGCCGCATCACCACCCGGCAACAACAGAACGAAACCTTCATCCTGCAGATCCAGCACGGGCAGGAGGTGGGGTATTTCCGGTGCAGCTTGGTCCGACTCTCCGCACTGGCAGGGATTGCCTCGGTTGTGTCCGTCGAGGATATCACCGATGAGCGCAAGGCCGATGACGAGCGCAAGCTCCTGGCCACGGTGATCGACCAGACCGGCGACTCGGTCTTCATCGTCGGCATCGACGAGATCGTCCGCTACGTCAACCCGGCGGCGATCAAGAGCAGCGGTTTCAGCGAGGCGGATCTGGTCGGCTCACCGCCGCCGATCTACTCAAGCGACCTCATGGACGCCGCGGTAATTGCCGACCTGAGAAAGACCCTGGCTGAAGGCCGCGCCTGGCACGGCCCCTTCCGCAGCCGGCGCAAGGACGGTTCGATCATCGAGGAAGATGCCTCCATCTCGCCGATCCGCAACGAGGAGGGGGAGATCGTCTGCATTGTGGGGGTCAAGCGGGACATCACCGAGAAGATTACCCTGCAACGGCAACTGCTTCAGGCACAGAAGCTGGAGGCCATCGGTCAGTTGGCGGCGGGTATCGCCCACGAGATCAACACGCCGATGCAATACATCCAAAATAACGTCACCTTCTTCGACCAGTCCTTCACCGACCTCCATAAGCTACTGGACACCCTCCGCCGGGCCGACGATGCCGGCCTGCACGATGCCACCGTCTCCTTGATGGCCGACCTCGACCTCGACTTCCTGCTCGAGGAGCTGCCTGCCTCCATTCGGGAAACCCACGACGGCATCGACCGGGTGGTCAAAATCGTCGCCGCCATGAAGGAATTCAGCCATCCGGGCAGCAGCGACAAAACCGCGACCGACCTCAACCACAACCTGGAGAATACCCTGATCGTCTGCCGGAACGAATGGAAGTATGTGGCCGACCTGGTCACCGATTTCGATCCGGCCCTGCCGCCCGTCCCCTGCTTTCCCGACCAGTTGAACCAGGCCTTTCTCAACCTGGTGATCAATGCCTCCCACGCTGTCCAGGCCCGCAGGGACATCTCGCCCGACCAGCCGGGTAAAATCAACGTGACCACCCGCCGGGACGGCCACTGGGTGGAGATTCGGGTGGAGGACAACGGCACCGGTATCCCCGACGCCGTTCGGGAACGCATTTTCGACCCCTTCTTCACCACCAAGCAGGTGGGCAAGGGAACCGGCCAGGGACTGGCCATCGCCCACGACACCATCGTCAACAAACACGGCGGAACCATTGATTTCACCTCCGTGTGGGGAGAGGGCACCACCTTTGTCATCCGTTTGCCCCTGGCCGAGGCCGGTAAAAATCGCCGCCATGGCGAGCCTTCGTCATGACCCGCAACGAGTGGCCGTACGGCGGACCGGCACCGGGCCGGTTTCTTTCATCCCTCGGCATACCCAACAACCCTCCACAGAAGAGAGCGCCCCATGTACGCCAGTGTCCTGTTCGTCGATGACGATCCCCGCATCCTCACCAGTTTCAAGCGCAACCTTGCGCAGCATTTCAACGTCTTTACCGCCGATTCGCCCGAATTGGGTTTGCGGCTGATCGATCAGGGCGGCCCGTTCTCGGTCATCGTCTCCGACATGCGCATGCCCGGCATGAACGGCATCGAATTCTTCAGCCAGGTGCAGCAACGGGGCCAGGACAGCACCCGCATCCTCCTGACCGGATACGCGGACCAGCACACCGCCATCGAGGCCGTCAACAGGGGCAAGGTCTTCCGATTCCTGACCAAGCCATGCGAGGTGGAAACCCTGGTGCCGATTCTTCGCGAGGGGGTGGACCAGTACCGGCGGGTCGTCTCGGAACGGGGCGTGGTCAATGCCACCCTCTCCGGCGTGGTCAACCTCCTCTCCCAGATCCTGTCGCTGACCAACCCCGAGGCACAGCGCAAGGCCAACAGGGTGAAGCGATCCTGCCGGCACCTTGCCGACGGCCTGCCCCTGCACGAACGGTGGCTGGTCGAATCGGCGGCCCTGCTCTCCCAGCTCGGTGCTCTTCCCCAGGCACAGGGCGGATCGGATCGGGCCGGCGGCTGTCCGGCGCTTGTCGTCCCCGGACTCGCCCTGGCCGCAGGCACCTTCGACCTCGCCGTCCGTTTGCTGATGCACGTGCCCGCCTTCGAGGATGTCACCGCCATCCTCTCCCTGCTGACAACCCCATGGCAGGAGTGGTCCACTGCCCTCGATGACTGCAGGCAGGCCATGATCCGGCGGTGCGGCCTCATGCTCCGGGCGGCCCTGGACATGGATGAACTGCTGCTCTCGGTCATGGACCCCGATGCGGCCCTGGC
>JAUWAH010000434.1 GCA_030602145.1 Desulfobulbus sp. | reverse complement strand
CAAGTTTGGCGAGAGTGTGTCAACAGAAAAAATCTTCTGCAATTAAAAACCCGGTGAGGGGAGAAGAAAAACCCGGGCACCACGGCGAGAGAACTGTTGCCAATCCGGTAAAAGCGGAATAGTATGCCGTTTAACTTGCTTATTATTCTGGAATTCTTTGTTGCCGGTTCCCTCCCGTTCCTGTCGACCGAATACCGGCATCGGCCGGTGGCCGCGCATCGGACGAACCATGGATTGCGGCCTTCTCGGCCGAAGAGGAGACGACGTATGGCTGAAACCACCGGGCGAGAGGCATCGCTTGAGCGAACAACCAAGGAAACCGATATTCAGTTGACCCTGGGGCTCGATGGCACGGGCACTACCTCGATCCGGACCGGGGTCGGTTTTCTCGATCATATGCTCACCCTCTTCGCTGTCCACGGGCTGTTTGATCTGGTCATTGCCGCACGGGGAGATGTCGAGGTGGATGACCACCACACCGTCGAGGATGTGGGCATCTGTCTGGGGCAGGCCCTTGCCCGTGCCCTGGGCGACAAGTCGGGAATCTGCCGGTACGGCCATGCGTACGTGCCCATGGACGAAGCCCTGGCAAGGGTGTGCGTTGACTGTTCCAACCGGCCCTATCTCCACTACCAGGTTGCCGTCAGGGAGGACAAGATCGGCAGGTTCGACGTTCCCCTGGCCAAGGAGTTCCTTCGCGCCTTTGCTCTCCACGGCGGGTTGACCCTGCATGTCGACCTGCTCCATGGCGAAAACGGTCATCATATGCTCGAAGCCGTCTTCAAGGCGCTGGGGCGGGCGCTGGCCTTTGCTGTTGCCCCGCATCCCAGGATCAGTGGACAACTCTCCTCAAAGGGATTGTTGTAAAGAAAATATGCTCATCTCGGCCAGCCGGCCGACGTGCTCTTCATCACATCAAGAAGGAGGAACAGCGTGAAATTTTTTCAACGATGCACAATGGGAGTGGCGGTGTGCTGTCTGGCTCTGGCCGCCGGCTGCGCACAGAAGGAGGATCTGGTCTTGGCCGCCAAGGAGCCCGCCGTCCCTATAACGGGTATCGCGGTCCTGCCGGTGCGGCCGGTGATTGAGGCCGATGACGGTCAGCCAGTTGCCGGCGAGAAAATGCTCCTGGACGGCAGTCAGGTGATGAACGACCTGATGAAGGAGATGCTGGCCGGCAAGTCCGGTATCCGTTTCGTGGCCGAGCCCGCCGCAACCCAAGGACGGCGGACGGCGGACGTCAACCTGGAGACGGCCCGGCGGATCGCCGCGCAGCAGGGGTGCAACGTGGTGCTGGAAACCACCCTCAGCCGGTATAACGAGCGGGTGGGCAGTGAGTACGGCGTCAAGCAGCCCGCCGCAGTCACCTTTGCCTACAGGCTCTACGAGGTGGGCGACGGCCGGGTGCTCTGCCATGGTCGCTTCGACGAGCAGCAGCAGTCGCTCATGGAAAACCTGCTGGCCTTGCCCAAGGCGCAGAGCCGGGGTCTGGTGTGGCTGACCGCCGAGGAGTTGGCCCGTGACGGCTTGCAGGAAAAACTGGGCGAATGTCCCTACCTGGGGGAACGGTAGGCAAACGGTTCGGCTGCCGCAATGCGATTGCCGCGGGTCGTGAACCGCCGGGTCGGCAGGGCCATGCACGACTATGCCATGCTGGCGGACAACGACCGGGTTCTGGTGGCGGTTTCCGGCGGCATCGATTCGCTGGTGCTGGTCTGGCTGCTGGCCGAATGGCGGCGGAAGGCCCCGATATCCTATGAACTGGCCGCCGTCCATATCGACATGGAGGGCCGGGTCGACGCACCGGGAGAGGCGGCGACCAGGATCGACGGGATGGTGGCCGGTCTCGGGGTGCCACTGCGTATCCTGCCGGCCCTCTGGCGGCCGGAGCCGCTGGCGACGGGGGAGGCCACCTCTGGTCAGGATCTCTGTTTCCAGTGCGCCCGATCCCGGCGAACCCAACTGTTTGCCCACGCCCGCGAGCACGATTGCACCACGATTGCTTTCGGCCATCACCGCGACGACATCATCGAGACCTTTCTACTCAACCTGACCTGCGCCGGCAACATCAGCACCATGGTCCCCCGTCAGGACCTGTTTGCCGGCCGTCTGCGCCTGATCCGGCCACTTGCTTACCTGGACAAATCCGACATCGAGGCCGTCGGCAAAGCCTTGGGGCTTGTACCCGTCCGTTCTTCCTGCCCGCTGCGGGAGCAGACCCGACGCCGCGACATCCGACAAGCGGCCGAGGAACTGTACCGCCGGATTCCCGGCGCCAAGGAACACCTGTTTGCCGCCTTGGGCAATGTCCGGTCCGAGTATCTGCTCAAGCAGACCGGTGGCAGGAGGCCCTGATGCGATCCGTACGCCGCAAGGTTTGAGGCGGGCAGTCATGCGCTTGGCAGTCATTGCCGACATCCATGGAAATTTCAGGGCCTTGCAGGCCGTGCTCGCCGACCTCGCCACCATGGAGGTGGACCGGATCGTCTCCCTGGGCGACAACATCGGCTACGGTCCGGAACCCGAGGAGGTGGTGCGGGAACTCATACGCCACCGGATTGTTTCCGTCTTGGGCAACCATGAGCTGGCCCTGGCCAACTCCGGTTATCGCAAGCGGCTGCATGCTGTTGCCCGTGACTCCCTGGCCCTGAGCCGCGCCTTGCTCAGTCCCGCCTCCTTGCATTGGCTTGCCGGCCTGCCGACCGCCCTGATCGACGATGGAGCCAGATTCGTGCACGGGTGTCCGCCGCAATCGGCCACGGTGTACCTGCATGCCCCCACCGAAACCCGGCTCCGGAACCTCTTTGCCACCTATCCGGAACCAATCTGTTTTGCCGGGCATACCCATGATCTCG
>JAUWAH010000020.1 GCA_030602145.1 Desulfobulbus sp. | reverse complement strand
CACGGTTTCAGCGCTCCCCTTGAGGCGGGCCTGTTCGACCACCTCCAGGGCCGACCCTTCCTTCTGCGGCGGATTGAGGCTGTCCGCGAACACGGCCGGTGCCGGTGCAGCCTGTTCCTGTGGAAGGGTCGTGGTGACGGCCGAATCGGCCGCCGGATCAGTCAGCGGTTTCTCCGGCCCGTCGCTGAGCCGGTAGGCCACCAAGCCCACCGTGAGCACCAGCAGGAGCGCGAACGCGGCGGCCAACGAGCGACGGCCCGGTTGCTTCCAGCGGAGGCGCGGACGCCCCTGGCCCTGAGCCGGATCGAGCATGGTGGTTTCGGCGATGACTGCAGGCAGAACGGCCTCCTCCACAGCCGCCAGGACGGTGGCTTCCTCCGCCCCGGCGTGGTTGGGCAGGAGCGTGGTGCTGCCGTCGATATCGGCCAGGGCGGCCAGAAAGGACTCGGCGTCCTGGAACCGTTCGGAGGGCTGCTTGCCCAGGGCCTTGCGCACAATCGCACGCAGGGAATCCGGGATTCCGTTCGGCAGCCGCTCCAAGGCGGGTTGCTGCATCAGGTGGGCGGTGAAGACCTCGGTCATCGTGCCGATGAAAGGAGGTTTGCCGGCCAGCAGTTCGAAGAGGATGACCCCGGCCGCATACAGATCCGAGGCGGGACACACCTCGCCGAAGGTCTGTGGATCGATGCGTTCCGGCGCCATGTACATCGGCGTTCCCGGTCCCTGGATGCCCAGGGCGGTCAGCCGGGTGAGGACACCGGGCTCGTCTTCGGCCCGGGCGATGCCGACATCGGTCAGTTTGGCCAGGAACCGGCCATCGGCCTGGTGCTGGAGGAGAATATTGGAGGTCTTGATATCGCGATGGACGATGTCCCGACTGTGGATACAGGCCAGGGCCCGCAGGATCTGGCGGATGATGTCCAAGCCCTGCTCCAGGGGCAGCGCTTCTCGGGAACCGGCTCCGGCCAAAAGGTTGGCCAGGGTTTCCCCCTCGAAGTACTCCATCACCAGGTAGATGTGTCCCCCTTCCTCGACCGTGTCAAAGAGGGTGATAATATGGGGATGGGTCCCGATGGCGGCGTGCAACCGGCACTCGCGCTTGATCCGGGCACGCACCTCCTCGTTGTCGCTCAACTCGGCGCGAACCGTCTTCACCGCCACCTGGCGGGCCAGCACCCGATCGGCGGCCAGATAGACGTTGCCCATGCCGCCCTCGCCCAAGGGCCGCAAGAGGCGATACCGACCGCCGATCAGTTCTTCGCCATCGTCGACGAGGGCCGGCGGTGGAGAGGCGGCAACACTGCCTGGATCGATGAGGGTTCGGGAATCGTTCAGCATGAGCGAAAATCGCGATAGCGAAGAAATCCTGCGCAGAGGAACAGCCAGAGGACGGAGTGGATCAACAGGGCACGGGCTCCACTATAATAAACGCCCGAACCGAAGTCAAAACCTATCGTTTCCCGGATAAAGGCCGGGATCCAGCCCGCCCCCTCCCCCGACAGCGAGCCGAACAGGGCGGTGGCGAGCATCTCCAGCCCCCAGCGCGCCGGCAGCAGATCAGCCACCCAGCGCATGACCGTGGGCATGTGGCCGAAAAAATCCGGTCCCAGGCCACCGGACAGCAGTAACTGCGGCAGCACCACCGCCACGGCCAGCATCACCGACAACCGTCCCCCGGTCGGATCGGCGGCGCTGAGCAGCAGTCCCATGGCCACCGAACTCCAGGCCACGGCCACCATCACCAGCCAGACCGGGACAAAGGCTGCCTGCCGCAACGACGGATCCAGCCAGCAGACCGCCACAAAGAGCAGACACTGCAACCCGGTCATGGCCAGACAATAGGGGAGCTTGGAGCCCAGATAGGGGATTATCCGCAGATGGGACAGCCGTTCCCGGCGATAAATGGACCGTTCGGTGGAGATCTCCAGACAGGCGATCAGGGTGCCGGAGAACACCGCCGTCATGACGATCATCAACAGGACGCTCATCGGCACCGGCAGGTTGGCCAGCCCTTCATGGTGCAGACCATGGAGCAGGTCGACGGCGGAACGCGGATCATGGGTGCCGGCCGGCGACAGCAGGTGCTTGAGCAGCGGCTCCATGCCCGGGCCGCCCTGGGTCACCGCTTGCCCGAGTTCGCTTTTCCGGGCGCGGATCGTCTCGTCGGCCGGCACGCCGGCGATGTGCTGCGACAGGGTCACCAGGCCCAGGACCACCGGCACCAGGAAAAAGAGCAGCAACCGCCGGGTGGAACTGGCCCGGATATGCAGATGCCGCTGGGAAAGTATCCAAAAAGAGCGCAGCGACTCCACCGGTGACCACGTTCGGCGAAGCGAACGAACGGCGTCCGCCAGCCGCAGGCTTCGGGTCCGTCCCGACGACTCCATCGAACCGGCCTCGCCGTCGTCGAGCACAGCCCGGGCCGCCGCCGACAGTCTCCGCTCGATGGCCTCCCGTCGGTACGGGGAGGTGGCATAGCGGTGGGCATAGCGATCGGCAATCTCATCCAGGATCGATCCGCCTTCCTGGTCGGACGCCTGCCCTTCCCCGGTGAGTAGGTCGAAAATCCGGGCCGGACTGCTGAGCCCCGTCCCTTCCCCGTCAAAAAAAACCAGCGCCTCGGCGGGCGAACCGAAAAAGACCAGCCGCCCCTGGGCGAGGATGGCCACCTTGTCGAGCAAGTCCAGGTTGGAGAGGACATGGGTGGTGATGACCACGGTGGTGCCGTTGTGGGCCATGGACCGGAAATGGCGCATCAGCCGCTCTTCGGTGCTGGGATCGAGGCCCGAGGTGGGCTCGTCGAGGAAGAGCAGGCTGGGACGGACGAGCAGTTCCGCACCGATGGAAACCCGCTTGCGCTGGCCACCGCTCAGGCGATGGATCGGCATGCGCCGCACTTGGCCCAATCCCAGGGTTTCGATGGTGGCGTCGACGATATCGGCCCGCCGGACGGGAGGCAGGTCGGGGGAGAGCCGCAACCGGGCCACGTACTCGAGGCTGGCCTCCACGGTCAGTTCGGGGTGGAGGATGTCGTCCTGGGGCACATAGCCGATGGCGTTGCGAAACATGGCCGAGGCGCTGTCCAGCGGGATTTCGTCGAGCAGAATCCGGCCCTGATCCGGCCGGACGACCCCGCCCAGGGTGGTGAGCAGCGTGGTCTTGCCGGCGCCCGAGGGGCCGAGGATGCCAACGAATTCGCCCGGGGCGATGGACAGGGTGATGGTGTCAAGCAGCAGCCTGCCACCGCCCGACGTTGTCCGGTGCAGGTCGATCGCCTCCAGCCGGAGCGCCTGACCGCTTTCCCGCTGGCGGACGGAGAGCGAACCGTCTGCTTCGAGGCGGAAACGGAAATGGGTCGAGCCGATGACCACGGTATCGGCCGGAGAGATCGTGGTTCTGCGCAGGGCCTGACCGTTGATCCAGGTCCCGTTCAGACTGTGGTTGTCGCTGAGATGGAGGATGCCGTCGCGGTTCTCAAGGAGGGCATGGCAACCGCTCACCGTCGGTTCGAAGGGCAGCGGCAGGTCGCAGTCCGGACTGCGGCCGATGACCCACCGATCCTTGGCGGCCAGGGTGAATCGGCGGGCGTCCCGGCTGCTGTGGGCCTGGTAGCGAAAATGGGGAGCGGTGGCGCCGAGACCGATCAGGTCGCCGTCGTGCAGCTCGGTACTGGCTGCAATCCGACGGCCGTTGACGAACACGCCGTTGGTTGAGCCCAGATCCTCCAGGCGGCAGCCTGCCGCACCGCCGGCCAACAGACGGGCGTGGCGTCGGGAGACGGTGGCGCCGGCGACCACGATGTCGCAGCCGCCGTCCCGGCCGACGATCAGGTCACCGGGAGCGGTAAGCGGATATTCCCGGTTGGCGCACCCGGTGTCCAGGGCGACCAGATAGGCGGCGGGCTGAGCGGCGACTGAGCGAGAATCCATGCCTGTCGATACATCGGCAAAAAGGTGCTGCCTCCGGCCGCAGATGGCGGAGACAGCACCTCATGGGTGAAAGGGTAGGCCGGGATCTGCCCGGCCGTTTTCGGCCTCAGCTCTTACCGCCCGGCTGGGCAGGACCCGCCGGTGCAAAAGGGTTCTTCAGGTACAACTCCTCATCCTTGCCCAGAGGAGGAATGGCTATGTCGATTTTCTGCTGCGCGTCGATAATCCGGGGAAAGGTGGGCGGCTCGATGGCCTCGAAGGTGGAGCTGTCATAGTACATGATGCCGCTGCCGGTGGGATACTCGACCCCGACCTTGACATTGTGCCGGCCGCCGTCCACCGGAATGTAGGCCCGGAAGGTGAGCACGTAATCGCTCTGCATGACCTGCTGGATATCCTCGATGGCCCGGGTGATGGTCTCGTGGGCGGAGCCGATGGGATAGAATTTGCCGAACGAGTTCTTCACCAGGGCCTGGAGATTGCGGTGCTCCCTGCTCTCCTGGCCGCTGAACCCGAGAGCGTAGATCGGGGTGGGAATGGCCAGGCCGGAGATCCGGGTCATCAGATCGGAACGACTGATGGCGCTGTCGTCGTCACGGCCGCTGCCCAGGATGATGATCGAGCTGGACACCACATACTCGACATCGCTGGACGAATCGCTGCCCACCGCGCTGGCCGCCATCTGCATGGCGGCGGCTACGCCGTCGTACAACCTGGTCTTGTCGGCGCGCGGCTGGAGATCGGCCAGGCGACGGCCGAGAACAGAGGGCTCCCGGTCGAAGTTGGAGAGCATGGAATAGCCTTCGCTGCTGTTGTCCAGAGCCAGCAGGGCCACCTGGTCCTGGGGCCGCTTGGCGTCGATGAACCGGGCGGCGGCCCGGACCATGGCTTCGAAATCGGGGCCTTTCAGGGCCTTGTTGGTGTCGAGCACCAGGATCGACCGGGTCGCCTCTTCGCGACCGCGCAGAGGTTGAATGATATATTGTTTCTTGCGCGGATCATAGGCCCGGCCCTCGACCATGACGCCGATGTTGAGGACGTTGAGGTTGACCAGGGGATTCATCTCCTGGTCAAAGGTGCGCATGTAGACATGGACAAAGGGGTACAGTCCCGATTCGACCCGAAAGATCTTCAGTCCGTAGCCTTTGGGACCCACGGTCGCGGCATGGCCGACGTTGGCCACCAGGGCAGCAACCAGGACCAGCATAAGAAGGATCAACTCCGCCGCCACCGGCCGCAATCTGTTCCACCATTTCATCTCCGACTCCTTGTTCTCCGAGCGTTCAACCCGGTTGTGCAGTTGACTGATTGGCCTTGGGGTGTGGCGGAGCCTTCCTCCGCTTATCACCCGATGAGCGCCCATTTTACATCTTGTCAAAGGACTTGCCCAGGTTGTTGACCGATTTGCCGCCCGGTCCCTTGACGGAACTGTAGGCCACCTTGGTGGTCCCGGTGGCGGTGTCGAGGACAAAGGCACCGTAACCGCCGCCGCCCTCCCAGGTGGCGATCTGGTACCGACCGGTGTTGGAGAGCGGGGCCACCGCCCGGTCGACATTGGGCTCGTGTACCGGCACAGCCAGGACAGGGCCGTCATGGTGCGCCGCGCCCATGAGCAGCACGGCAAGTCCCGCCACCAGCACACCCAGCAGCAGTCCGCCCTTGAAACTATTCGGCCATGCGTCGTTCATTGATCAGAGCCTCCGCTGTCGATTTGCTCCCCAGGATCGGCTGGGTGCGTGCCACCTGCGCCACCTCTTCCCGCTTGTCCTGCTCCTTGGCTGCCGCCGACTGCTCCTTGCGGGCCGGCTCGGCTTTGCCCTGGGCCAGGGCGGCCGGACCGGTGGCGGTCTTTTCCGGGGACGGGGTCTTTTTCGTTGCCGGCTTGGCGGCCTCGGGTTGATTGGCCACCTCGGTCTTGGCCGGACTCTTCTTCACCGGTGCCGGTACCGCCGCCACCCTTTCGGTGGTGTCGGCTCCGTTGATGATGCGGGCCAGCATCTCACGTCGGCCAGATACCTGCTCCATGTTGTCGCCCAGCGAACTCCACAGTTCGACATAGAGTTCGGTGTCGCCGCCGGTTTGGGCGGACGGGTTGTCGGTCCTGAACCGGGCCAGTGCCGCCTGGGTCTTGGCATCCATGCGGCCGGTGACCGGGACGTCGTACCCCTTGAGGTAGAGGCAGGTCTGTATCTCGCCGATCCGGTCGGACTGACTCAGATTCCTGAAATCCTGTCGTATCTTGTCCATGACCACCGGATCCGGCTTCATCTCCGGGATCAGTTTCCAGTAGGGCAGATAGAGGTATTTGCCGACGATCTGCAAGACGCTGGTCTGCACCAAAAGCCGGATGGCCGCATGCCGTCCCTGGACCTTCTTGACCGTGCCCTTGAGGCCGAAGGTGGGGCCGAAGATGGTGAAACCGAGTTCCTTTTCCGCCGCCGCCTTGTAGACGTTGATCGAGTTGACGGTCTGCATCCGGGCCACGCCGGACATGGTCTGGAAATCGAGCAGGTTGAAATCGAGGGTAATCCGGGCGAGGCTGCTCTTGTCCTCCTGGTTGTAATCCACCGAGATGTAATCGCCGGGCACCCAGGACTCATTGACGTTGAAGGGCTTGGTGGTGACGCCGAAATCGGTGTTGCTGCCCCGGGTTTCGAGGCCGCGGTCAAATTCGGTGATCCCGCCGGAGAGGACGATGTCCGGGATCAGCTTCCCCTGAAAATTGGAGTAGCCGGTCACCATCTGGTTGTTGATGAACACCGGACTGTAGGGGATGTAGACCACGTTGCCGCCGATGGCGTTGAGGGCGCTTTTGGTCATTTCGGTGATGTCGCGGGGGATCTCGCCATACCCGTAGGCGGACAGCCCGGTAAAGTCGGCGACGTCCTTGCCCTGGATATAGACCCGCTTGCCGTAGATCTGGGTCATCCGGCCCAATTCGGCTAGGGGTTTGTCGAAGCTGGTCTCTTTGACCTCGGGCATGTCCGAGGGCAGGTCGACATCCACCTGGCGGGGATCGAGTTTGGCACAGCCGCCCAGGCTGAGCGCCACCAGCGCTATCACCGACAGCAGGCCCGGCAGACGCCGGGCCCGACCTTTCTTCAATGCAGCCGTCTTGTTCATGGTGTGTCCCGTCATTTGGCGATGACCGTTTTATCGCCCTTGGAATCATCGATGATGATGATGTCGCCGTTGATCTGTGCCCCTGCGTCGAGGATGACACTGTTGAGGGCGCCGCTGTCGGAGAGGACGACGTCACCGGTTCCGGAGCGGGCCTTGCTCCTCGCCCGTTGGGTGAGGTACGAGAAGTTCTTGCTCGAACCGCCCATTTCGCCGTACTGCACGCTCGTTTCGTCGGCCTCGATGCCGTCGTTGAGGTCGTCGGCCCGGCAGACGGCGGTGGTGGCGACCAAACCGCCGGTGAGCAGCAGGGTGAGCAGCAGGATCGTCATGGAAGCGCGCATCGTCCTGTCCTCCCTGCCGTTTACTGCGCGACCACCGAGTCGACGGCCACGCTGGAATTGTTGCCGGACATGGACACCGAGACATTGCCAAGGTCGGCCTTGGTGGTCACGTCGCCGCGCTGGGCGCCGTTCATGTGCACCGACCCGATGTTGAGCCGGTTGTTGTTGCCGTCGATCACGCCGGTGAGCGCCTCGCCGGTCACCTCTGAGGTCACCCGGCCCGCCTTGGCGTTGACCATCTGCACCGAACCGATGTTGGAGATGTTGTTGTTGCCCTGAACGGCATTGTTGATGGAGCCGACCTTGACTGTGTTGGACACCTGGCTGGCCTGGCTGTTGACCATCTGCACCGAAGCGCTGTTGACGGTGTTCTTGTTGCCGACGGCCGAGGCGGAAACCGTGCCGGTGGCCTGGACCCTGTTGCTGACGGCCCGCGCCTTGCTGCCGGACAGGTTGATCGAGGCGGCATTGGCGGTGTTGTTGTTGCCCTTGGTGGTGGCGCGGTATTCGCCACCCTGCAACCGGTTTTCCGCCTTGAGTCCGAGGAGGTCGGCCGTCTGGCCCGCGGCCGGCAGGGCGAGCAGGGCGGTGATGAGCAGGATGTGTACGCTTTTCATGTTCGTTCTCCGTGGAGCGATGGTGTGACCTTCCCTGTCGGGGAGCATCCCGTGCCGCGGCTGTGGACCCGGCACGGGATGCGGCATCTTTCTCTGAACCTGTTGGTTCCAGCGAGGAATCATGCCGGTCAGTTGACGGCGATGGAGCCGGCGTTGGCCATGTTGTTGTTGCCACCGCCCACAGATGCCGAGATGTTGCCGGTGTTTTCCACCTCGTTGATCACCCGGCCCTTGACCGCCATGGACCCGCCCATGGAGATGGAGGCGGCATTGGCCTGGTTGTTGTTGCCGTTCTTGATCGTGCTGCTGATGTTGCCGCTGGTATTGACCCGGTTGATGACCGATTCGGTGGACTGGGCCTGGCCGCTCATGGAGATGGAGGCGGCGTTGGCCTGGTTGTTGTTGCCGTTCTTAATCGTGCTGCTGATATTGCCGGCCCGCTTGATCTCGTTGCGGATTTCGGCCTTCATCCCCTTCTGGGCATCGTCCTGCCCCTCTTGGGTGGCGGTGGCGGTGGTTTCGACGCCGGTGTCGGTGGTCGATGCTGCGGTGTCGGTGCCGGTATCCGTTCCGGTGGCGGCGGTGGTGTCCGTGCCGCTGGTGGTGTCGGTGGACGACGTCGCGGTGTCGTCGACGTTTGAACCGGTGTCGGCCGGGGTGGTGGCGGTGCCGCTGGCGCTTGCAGTGGCGGTGGCGGTCTGGGTAGCCGGCGCGGTGGCGGTGGCCGTGGCGGTTTGGGTGGCCGAGGTATTGACGGTGATGATGTTGGTGTTGGTGTTGGTGATCGGCTGCGAGGCGTAGGTGTTATGATGGATGGCGCCGTGCTGGACCGCCGTCACCCCCTTGATCTTGTGCTGACGGAACGAGCCGCGCAGGGTGTTGTCGTCACGATCGGCAAGAGCCGTGCCGGTGCCGGTGGCCATGGCGAAGATGAGAGCGGATGCAAAAACGGTTCTTTTCAGCATGGTACAACCTCCATTTAGGTGTTTGGTGTGTAAAGTGTGGGACGCAATCACTGCTGGCCATGCTTGAGCAAATGCGGTGCCAGAAAGACATCGGCCGCCACCGATTAAAAAATAGAATTATATTTCAATGAGTTAAAAAGAGTGCGCCACCACATGGCCCCCCTGACCGGACCACGCGGACCGAAACGGGGTGGAAAAAGCAGAGGGAAGTGTTCGATAATCGAACAACGCCCCGGGAGGCATCCCGATAAAAGCCTGAAATGAGAGAGAAAGGGAAAAATATTGGTGCTGTAGGAAATCCGGACAGCATGGCCGGGCCCCTGTCCGGATCTCATCCACACCGGCGGGCGGCCGGCGTCAACCGGCAATGTCGTACTTCTTCATCTTCTGATAGAGGGTGGAGCGGGCTATGCCCACCAGGGCGGCGGCGTCGGAAATATTACCGCCGGCCCGTTCCAGGGCCGCCCGGATATGATTCTTCTCCACCTCCTCCAGGCTGGGAAACACCTCGATCCGGGCCGGCTCCATGGCGGCAAACTCTTCGGAAAGGGAAAGAATGTCCCGTTCGGTGATCGGTCGCCCCTGGGATTGCACCGCCAAGCGGAGGAGGACATTGCGCAACTGACGGACATTGCCCGGCCACTGGGAGCGGGCCAGCAGCTGTAGGGCGCCGTCGCTGACCCGGGGCGGCTGCCAGTTGTACTCGGCGGCGAATTTATTCAGGAAATATCGGGCCAGCGGCTCGATATCCTCGATCCGTTCCCGCAGGGGCGGGACCTTGAGGGTGAAGCAGGACAATCGCTGAAACAGATCGTCGCGGAACTGGCCGGCCCGGATCATGGCGGCCACGTCCCGGTTGGTGGCGGTCACCACCCGCACATCGAGCCGGCGGGTGCGGGTATCACCCAACCGGGTGATTTCCCCATTTTCGAGAAACCGCAGCAACTTGGGTTGCAGGGTGAGCGACATGTCCGCCACCTCGTCGAGGAAGAGGGTGCCTCCCTCGGCCAGTTCCAGCTTGCCCGGTTTGTCGATCGCTTCGTGGTAGGCACCCTTCTTGGAGCCGAACAGTTCGCTTTCGAAGATGCCCTCGGGAATGGCGGCGCAGTTGAGCGGGATATAGGCCCCCTTGCGCCCAGAAAACCCGTGCAGGGCCGCGGCGACGTGCTCCTTGCCGCTGCCCGCCTCCCCCTGGATGAAGACCGGCACATTGATGGCGGCGATGGTGCGGATGTCCTCGTAGAGCTTGACCATTTTCTCACTGCGGACGATGGTCTCGTCCTTGGCGGCCAGGCGTGATTTCAAGGACTCCCGTTCGCGGTGCATCCGTTGCCGGCCGGCGAGGTTGTCGAGCAGGATGGCCCCGTGCAGGGCCAGGATCTCAAGGCTCCTCTGCCCGGCTCCGGTGAAGAAGCCGGCCTGATGATGATCGAGGTAGAGGCAGCCGACCGTCTTGTTGTCACGGACCAGGGGCGCGCCGAGCACCGACTGGGCCTGCGCCCTGCCCTTGCGGCCATCGCCGGGCCCGGTCCCTTCGACCCGGACCGACCTGGCGCCGTCCATCATCTGCCGGACCACCTCCTGGCTGACATCCCGGCTCTCCCGACGCGGATCGAAGTGATGGCTGGCCGTATAGACGAGTTCGTTCTTGGTGTTGAGCAGGGCGAGAAACCCCCGTTCCGCCCCGACCAGATCCACGGCACCGGCCAGGAGACGGTCGCCGAAAAGACTCTCGTCGTCCACGGTCTGCAAGGTGCGCAGGAGGTGGGCCAGAGGCGCAAGCACCGTTTCTTCGTCGCCGCTCGCCGCAACCAGGGCCTGCGACATCTGTTCCTGACCAAAGAGAATGGTTGCCGGATCGATCGGCCTGTCACCGGCCGGGAGCCCGACACCGTGGCCGGCAAAGACCCGGGCATCCTCCCGGTGCTCGTCGATGAAGGTAAAGACGTGGTTGACGATCCGGAATGTCACGCCGTGGGAGAGGCGGACACCGCTCACCTTGCTGTCCTCGATCCAGACACCGTTGGTGCTGTCGTGATCGAACAGCATGTAGTCGCCGTTTTCCCGCAGGACGATGGAGGCATGGCGACGGGAGACCTGGGGCGAGGCTAGAACGATGTCGTTGTCGCCTTCCCGGCCGATGGTCAGCGAGGTGGCGAACTCCGCCACCCGGTAATCCTGGGCATCCTGACAGACAATGACCTGGGGCATGGGGCAAGGGGGTGTTGAAGGTTGGCGATGGGGGATTGCGGGGGGTTCCCGGCACTCCACCGGTTCTTTCAAAATCCGGGCCAGGGGGACAAACCGCTGCTGGTGGCCTCCACCATACCACCGGCGGCTCATTTCGGCGACCCCCGCCGCCCCGTGCCGGCAAAAGCATTGGGTCTGAACGGACTCCGGACAACAGGGCCGGCCGTTGTCGGGAAAATCGCCGGGAAATCCGCATTCCTGTTTGCGTATTCCGCATTTTCGAGCTAAATAGTGCGGTTTACAAACTTGTCAACATATTTTACAGGACGGTTTTCCTTCGGGTCAACTCGACAAATAATCCCACGGAGGCAGGATGTTGGAGTTCAATAAGGGCGTTGATATCTTATCAGCGGTTGGCGGCGTGACCACCATCGACAAGGCCAGAAACCTGTTTGCCCAGCGGCTCGACGGCGAACAGCAGAACCGGCTGGCACTGATCAGCAACGAAGAGGCGCTGCTCAAGGTGGCCAACGCCATCGCCATGTGCGAGCCCGATCAGGTATTTATCCATACCGGCAGCGAAGAGGACCAGGCCCTGGTCCGGCGGATGAGTCTGGAGAAGGGCGAAGAACAGTCGCTGGCCATCGCCAATCATACCATCCATTTCGACCTGCCCGAAGACCAGGGCCGGATGGTCGACCAGACCTTTTACATCGCCAACCCCGATGAAGAGGTGTCGTCGCTGGCCAAAAAGGAGCTGCGGGATGATTCCCACGCCTACATCCGCGAGCACATGGTCGGCATCATGCGCGGCAAGACCATGTTCGTCGGCTTCTACAGCCGCGGGCCGGTGGGGGCGCAGGCCTCGATTCCGGCCATCGAGATCTCCAGCTCCACCTATGTCATGCATTCGGCCGAGTTGCTCTACCGCAACTGCTACGCTGATTTTGACGCCGAGGTCGCCCGCCGCGGCGAGTTCTTCACCAATGTCCACTCCGAAGGCACCCATCGTTCCGAAGATGTGCCCAAGGCCCGGATTTACATGGACCGGAGTTGGCAGACCACCTTTTCCTTCCTCTGCACCTACGCCGGCAACACCCTGCTGATGAAAAAGGGGAACCACCGGTTTGCCTCCGACAGCGCCATGTATCGGCGCCACGGCGAGGAACTGTCCGAGCACATGTTCATCACCGGCATGACCGGTCCCGGCGGCCGCAAGACCTATTTCGCCGGCGCCGCCCCCTCGGGTTGCGGCAAGACCACCACCGCCATGGTGGGCAGCGACTTCATCGGCGACGATCTCGCCCAGATGTGGATCGAATCCGACGGCACCCTGCGGGCGGTCAACCCGGAGATCGGCATCTTCGGCATCATCGAAGACGTCAACCAGGAGGGCGACCCCTACCTGATGAAATGCTTGCGCCAGCCAGGCGCCGAGGTCATTTTCTCCAACGTCCTGGTCGACGAGCAGCGCAAGCCGCGTTGGACCGGCGATGGCGAGACCCGGCCGGAGCGGGGCGTCAATTTCCAGGGGGTATGGGACAACTCCATGACCGGCGTGCCGGTTTCCCACCCCAACGCCCGCTGCACCCTCAAAGCCGAGACCGTGGGCAACCACAACAAGGCGGCCAACGCCGACCCGGCCGGCCTGGTGATCGAGGTCATCACCTACTCCGGCCGCGATGCCAACACCATGCCGCCCATCTGGGTGGCCAAGACCATGGATGCCGGCGTGGCCATCGGCGCCTCCATCGTCTCCAAGGCCACCGCCGCCGAGATCGGCGCCAGCGGCGTCAACCGCCAGCCCTGGGCCAACACCCCCTTTGTCGCCGGACCGCTGGCCGAC
>JAUWAH010000329.1 GCA_030602145.1 Desulfobulbus sp. | reverse complement strand
CATATTGTAGGTTTCGCCGTTGGCGGTTTTGCGGCCATGGAACGGGTGCCCGTACCAGGAGGCGATGCCCTGTTCGACATAGCCCACCGACGAGGGGATGGGATAATAGGTGATGCCCTTGATCACATAGGGCCGCTGGGTTGCCGGGACACGCAGTTTTTTCCGGTCCGTCTTGACTCCCGGCTCGCCGGGCCGCGAACCGGACGGTTTCGACGCGCAGCCGAAGCAGAGGCAGGCGATCAGCAGATGGACAAGGACCGCGAGGATCGGTTTGCGAACAAACGGTGCGATCATTCCCTTCACCGTTCGTCTTCCGGCAGCAGATGGCGAAATCTGTCCAGGTAGAACAAGCCGGCGGGACCGGTGGTATGGGGCGTGTAGGGGAGGAGCCCTCCATCCCTGCCGGTGATGTTGTCGAAGAGAGCCCGACCGTCCTCCTCGGTCATGGACAACCGGAGGTCGAGGATCGGCCGGAAGACCTTGATGACGCCATCCGAATCGAGGCCCACGATCATCTGCTCCCACCTCCGCAGGCCAAAGCCCTGAAACCAGACTCCCGGTCGCGGTTCGCCGGTCAGGCCATCCGCCATGCGCATGGGCAACTCATCGGAATAGTAGAGATTGTGGGCCAGCAGCGTTTCGACCTCGGAACTGCCCTGGACGATCAACCGATCCCAGGCATCATCGACGGGGTTCTTCATGAGCAGCAGATGGGTGGGGGCGTCGTTAAAGCTCCATTGACCGTGACAGACCTGGCAGGCAACCTTGTTGCCGTAGCGTTCATGGGCCGGATGGCGGAGCGAGGGCACGACATGGTGCGCACCGTTGGTCCGGCTTGCCAAAAGGAGGCGCTGCTGGTCAACCCGCAGGTTGGGCAAGGCCGGAGCCGGCTGACCGGGCCGCCAGCCATGACAGGTGTGGCAGGTGATGGCCGCACCGCGATCATGGCCGCTGTCCCGGTGGCAGTCCACGCAGACCAGGCCGCGCTGCTGGTGCAGATCCGGAGCGAGGTCGTGCCACTCGACCCCGTAAGCTCGCGGCAAGGTGTTCTGCGGCGTTGTTGAAGTATAGGGGGTACGGTATTCCCAGTGGTAATCGTGTTCGGAGCGGCCGTGGAAGTCGCTGCCGGCATAGTTGCCGTAATGGCAACTCAAGCACTGGCGGTCGGTGGGGCGGATGAAGGCGTGGTTCTGCATCCGACCGTCCTTGAAGGCAAGATGGCAGGCTCCGCATCCGGTGGCGTGACGGACGGCGGCGTACCCGTCGCCTTGCGAGTAGACATGGCAGCGAAGGCAGCGACGGCGAAGCATGTCATCGGCCAGGTCAAGGGGCGTGGCCAGGGTTTCGCCGGCCGGGATGTCGGTTGGCGCAGCGAGTGGTTTCTCGGCACCGAAATGACGACGGATGGTGTTGACCTTGTTGGCCAGGGTGAAGTGGAGGGAGGCAGCGGCCGCTTCGACCTGTTGTGGATGGCAACTGCCGCAGGCCGAAGCCATCTGCTCCGGGTGGCTTGGCCGGGCGATGAGGCCGGCATGCGCCCTCTCCTTGTCGCCTTCCTGGTCGACACCCCGGTGACAGGATGTGCAGGCCAATTGATGGGCTGCATCGAGGAGGATGTCGGCATGACAGCCCGTGCACCCCGTCACCGCCGGAGCCGCCGACACCTGTGGTTCTCCCGGCGCGGACGCGGGTGGCTGTTGGGCGGTTTGCTCGTTCCTGCAGCCGCAGAGCAGCAGGAGAAGGGCCAGGCAGATGGTGAAAGGTCGATTCATAACCTTGACATCATACCATAAAATTGCTACATCAAGAAACTTCAAACCGCAGCACAGTAAATTCCTGCCCCGTCCCATTGCCGATATAGCTCAGCGTGGTAGAGCGGCTGATTCGTAATCAGTAGGTCACCGGTTCAAGTCCGGTTATCGGCTCCAAATATCAAGCACTTGGCCACTTGATGGCTAGGTGCTTTTTTCGTTTGATCGGTAATAGGCGATGCACTGGCAGAATGGAGCATAACGGTCGTTTTGTTATTCCGAGCGGAGCGAGAACTCTTTGGAATAATAGAAAGATTGTTCGTCGCTGCCCTCCTCGAAATGACAAAAAACAACTTTCTGCGAAACCATCATGTGCCGGCAATCCTCCGGCTCGTCAGTGAACAGTTTGTTTCTTTAGATAGTTCCGTTGTTTCTATAAGTTATCTTTTTTTGGCCTTGAGGAACTCCGGCTCGTATCCGACCGTATATTCTTCAAAAGATTCGTTCCTTATGCTCAGAAAATTCTTGTTTCCCTTGTCAAGAGGACACCTCGGCACAGCACAAGGCTCGAGCCCGAACTTCTGGTAAAACTTCACATTTCCAAGTACAAAGATCGTGCTTGACCGAATCCCCTCCTGCCTCAAGGCAAATCGCAACAATTCAGACCCTATTCCCTGCCTTTGCATCTGCGGTTGCACCGCCATCGGCCCAAGATGCAGACCGACGATCCTCCTCCCATTGTAGGCATTGGTCAATCCTATATACGCAACAACGCTATTTCGAACCAGACAGACCCATTCGTGCAGAGTCCGGTTATGTTCATGCAGCTTGTCGAAGAGCTGGACCTCGTACCTGCTGGGAGCAAAGGCATGATCCAGCAAGGATGCTGCCTTGGGATAGTATTCAGGGGTGAGCTTGCGGATTTTCATGGATTAAACGATATTCAGGATGCTGTATCCTATTGCTGCTGTCGGGAGAACGACCAGGGCAACAACGCCAAGGCATCCTGCTTTACCGGGTTTGTTCTGGTTGCCCTGGCTTTGCCCGGAAGCTTCTTGGTAGAGGATGAAATCCAGGGCGTTGTCATCGTCGAAAATATTTTCATCATCCTTTCATGGCCGGAATCCATTTGGATATAAAAAGCGAGATTTTTCAATGATCAATTTGGTCACTCGGGACCGATCAGGGCAACTTGTCAGCAAGGCTGATATATCATCAGGAAAGCGTGTTTTTTGATGCATGTCGGAAAAAAAGCATGGTTTCCTGGTGAAGGACTGGTATAAAATAGGAATGCATTACTAAAAAAATTGAAGCATAATAGTGTTGCGATCCTTTTTTTGGGGCGATCATGCTTGACGAACTCATATCCCTTGGCCAGACCTTCCTTCGACTCCGCAACCGTGCATTCAAACGGTATTTTCTCCGGGATACCTCATTGACCAACCGTTTTTCCATCATTGTCGGGCAACGGGGTGTTGGAAAAACCACCGCCATGGTGCAGCATCTGCTGGACCGGTACCAGGGCGATCTCTACACCCGCAAGGCGCTCTATCTTCAAGCCGATCACTTTTTGGTGGGCCGGTCATCCCTCTACGACATTGCCGATGAGTTCTACAAGCTGGGGGGCGAATTGCTCTGCCTGGATGAAATCCACAAATATCCCGACTGGTCGATAGAGCTGAAAAGCATATTCGACACCTTCCCCAACCTGAACATCCTGGCCTCGGGCAGTTCGGCCCTGGCCATCACCCAGGGGAGCCATGATCTCAGCCGCCGGGCCCTGGTGTATCGGATGCATGGGATGTCGCTGCGGGAATATATCGGCATGCACTATGGTGTACATTGCGACCGGCTCTCCCTGGAGGCCATCACCGCCGGCCCTCAGCAGGCTGCCGACGGCATTGTCCGCAAGTTGGAGAGCAAGGAGTTGAAGGTGTTGGCGGTTTTCAATGACTATCTGGCGCAAGGCTATTACCCCTATTTTCAAGAATACGAAGAACTGCCCCAGTTTTACCTGACCCTGGAGCAGAATGTCCGCACCACCCTGGAAAGTGATTTGCCTGCGAATTCCAGACGATCCCGGCCGCCGATTCCACGTGATTCCGGCCACCGATTCCATTCCATTCCGGCCACCGATTCCATTTGAATCCGGCCAGCGATTCCAGAGCAATCCGGCCAGTGAGCCGGAGAGGTAGCGACGC